>NZ_CAWNMS010000049.1:0-68936 GCF_963875605.1 Vibrio sp. V04_P4A5T148 | reverse complement strand
TTGGAGATTTGAAGTTCAAGTACAGGAATCGAGAATTTTGGTGTCGAGGGTATTATGTAGATACGGTAGGAAAAAATACCGAGAAGATACAAAGTTACATAAAGCACCAACTAGAGCAGGATAAAATGGGAGAGCAATTATCGCTCCCGTACTCAGGTAGCCCGTTTACGGGCCGCAGGAAATAGTCATATGCAAATGTCAGATCACTATGCGCCTGCTAGGGCGCTGCCAGTAGGAAAGCCTTATAGGCGCATATGAAAAACCACCGGCTATGCCGGTGGATACTTTTTTTATCGAGCAACTTCATTATCAAAAGCGTGGGTGAGGTTGGAGCTATCCCCACATGACTAAAATAGCGGCAATTGCGATTAGAAAAAGCCCCAGTCCATCTTTAATTTTTACTGATTGTTTTAGCCAAAAAATAGAAATTAACATCGTAAAAAAGATCTCAATTTGGCCTAAAGTTTTTACATAAGGTACGGTTTGAAGAGACATTGCACTGAACCAACCAATAGAACCAAGACAGCTACTTGTGCTGGTTAATAGCGTCAGCTTAGGTCTTGCCCATAATTGTTTTAATGAGTTGTTGTCGGTCACCATTAGGTAAATTAGCAGTAATAAAGTCTGCAGTGAAATGACCAACAATAATACCCAAGCAGCACTGTGTGGAAAGGGTAAGCCAAGTGCTAAACTGGCTTCACGTACCCACAATGAAGTGAGCGCAAAGGCACTACCACAACTTAATCCCAGTAAAACAGTTGGCATTGAAAGCTGCTTAACATTGCCGTGCGTGCTCATCAAAAATACACCAATGCCACCAACGATGACGCCAATCCAGCCCAAGCCTGTCAAATGAGTGCCAAAAAAAATCATCCCTAAAATAGCGGCAACTAAGGCTTCGCTTTTGGCTAGCCCAGCACCTACAGCATAGTTATTTAATTTAAAAAGCTTAACCATGAGCGCAGTCGCGACGATTTGCATCAATGACGCTCCGATAATGAAAGCGATAAAGGTCAATGACAATGTAGGTAATTTCGCAGGTATGAAATGATACAAAGTGATGAGATAGAGAGCCGCGATAGGGCCAGCCCAAAGAAAGCGGGCAAGGGTAACACCAGTAGTACTGACCTCAGTTGCTAAGTGACTTTGGAATGCATTGCGCCAAGATTGCATGAACGCGGCCAGAAGGGTGAATAAGATCCAAGTCATGGAAGTCCATTTTGAGTGACAAGAAAGAGGCAATGCTATGAGATGCAGAGATATTGGGCAAGCGGAATATAAAAAGGGCTGCGAATGCAGCCCTTTAATGGTATTTAAACTCGGTTCAGAGATTAATACTGTGGTTTAGTCATTGCCGCACCAGCTTGACTTTGCGCTGACTGGCTGCCTGCTGCACGAGTTGCAATTCGTTCAGCATGGAAAGGTGCTGATACGATTTCAATCTCTTTGAGCAACAAAGAGCCTGAGGCTTTGGTCATCGGAGAGAATGCATGCGCTTTGATTGTTTTAGGTAATACGGCTTCAGGTGCCTTAGTTACTGCTTCAACCTTCAATGTTGGTACTTTCTCTGTCGTGGCTTTTTCTTCGACAACGAGCTCAATAGCGGTAGTCTTTTCAATAACAACTTCTGCGATCACTGGCTCTGAAATAACGGCTTCTACAGTGACCGATTCTGTTACCACTGTCGATGGTACTTGAGGTTCAATAGCGTCCTGCAAAGAGACTGTAACAGGTTCTTCAACGACGCTCTGGTTCTCTTCGTGGCGAATAATGACCTTACCCATTGCCATTTCAGGGAAAGCAAAACCACCTAACGTTATCTCGGTATTGTTATCTACGACATCTGCCACTTGTTGAACAGGTTCAACCGCTGCGACTTGCTCTGTTACCGGTGCTTGATACACAGGTTTAGAGAGGTCATAGCGAGGCATCACTTTACCCATTGCCATCTCAGGAGAGGCAACCCCACCTTTGCGTAAACGGAATGGGTTAGGGCGACGATCACGACCACGGCGTCGACGTTGACCACTGGCTCGTAAATGTCGAGGGGAGCGGCGATTGCGACGTTGATTTTGATCGTCATTCTCATTGTCGTCGTTTGGTGTAACGACCGATGTCTCAACAGATTGTGCTGTTTCAGCTTTTACGGCTTCAATAACCTCTGCTGCCGGGGTTGTATTGATCAACATTTCAGCTTCTGGTTGTTCTTGAGCGATTGTCTGATCTTTTACACGAACTTGTTTGTTTAACTTACGGCGTTGACGGCGCTCTTTTACTTTTGCCGTTTTCTCTTCCGTTTTATCTTCATTCGCTGTCAAGGTAACGGCTTGCGCTTCAGCCGCAAGTTGTAGCCCTTGCTCCGCTAACTTTTCAGATTTGCTGTCATCACGCTTGTTGCGGCGCTCTTGTTTTGGCTTGCGAGCTTGTGTCTTACGAGGCTCGTTGGTAGCAACAATTTCTTTGTCTTGTGTTTCTTCAACAAGAGCAGAGGTATTGACAGGTTTACGTTTGTTTCTGTCACGGTTTGCGTTGTCGCGATTAACATTTTCACCGCGTCCGTTACGACGACGTTGGTCATTTCGATCACGACGCTGGCGTGGTGCTTGGCTACGTTCGTTTTCTTGTTTTTGTTGCTCTTCCTCAGTTTTCACCTCTTCCGTGGTGGTTGAGAAGATGCTACCAAGAGCTTTAACGATGCGGCCAAATAGACCTGGTTTGCCTGGTTCAACAGCGATCTCTTTGACTGGAACCGCTACCTCTGCTTTAGGTGTTGGAGCTGGAATAGTTTGTGCTGGAGCAGCAAACCCTTTCAACGCTGGTTCTTCAATGCGTTTTGGTTTGAAATCGATATCTGAGCTTTCTTTACCTTCTGCTTCTTTCAGTGCTTCTAGTTTCATTGGCACTAAGTAAGAGAGTATTTCTTGCTCTTCCCCTTCACGGACACGGATCACTTCAAAATGAGGCGTTTCCATTTCAGAGTTAGGGACAATGGTGATCTCGACTTCTTGAATGCGTTCAATATGATTGATTGAGCGACGTTTTTCATTGAGTAGATAAGATGCAATAGGAACGGGAACCACCGCCATAACTTGAGCGGTATTATCTTTTAGTGCTTCTTCTTCAATGAGACGTAAAACAGAGAGCGCAAGAGATTCATTATCACGAACCACTCCGGTACCAGAGCAGCGTGGGCAGATATGGTGACTTGCTTCGGCAAGTGATGGGCTCAAGCGCTGACGCGACATTTCTAACAAGCCAAAACGTGAAATTCGGCCAATTTGTACGCGAGCACGATCTAGGCGTACGGCATCGCGTAAACGGTTTTCTACTTCACGTTGGTGACGAACAGGAGTCATATCGATGAAATCGATAACCACTAATCCGCCCAAATCGCGCAGACGTAATTGGCGAGCAATTTCATCGGCTGCTTCTAAGTTGGTGTTAAGCGCCGTCTCTTCAATATCGCCGCCTTTTGTTGCACGAGCAGAGTTGATATCAATTGAGGTCAATGCTTCGGTTGGGTCGATAACAATAGAGCCACCAGAAGGCAAACGCACTTCACGCTGGAAAGCCGATTCGATTTGGCTTTCAATTTGGTAATGGCTAAATAGGGGTACTTCACCGTCGTATTTTTTTACACGACTCACGAAATCAGGACGCACCAAACGAATGTGCTCAAGGGCACGTTCATAAATTGTGTTGCTATCAATTAGAATTTCACCAATGTCACGACGCAGATAATCACGAATTGCGCGTACAATGACGTTGCTCTCTTGGTGAATAAGTAGCGGTGCAGGACGCAAATCGGAAGCTTGTTTGATTGCGCTCCAGTGATTGAGCAAAACGTTTAAGTCCCACTCTAGCTCTTCCGCACTTTTGCCCACACCTGCAGTGCGAACGATAAGGCCCATGCCTTGAGGAAGCTCTAAACTGCTCAATGCGGTTTTTAATTCGGTACGCTCATCGCCTTCGATACGGCGTGAAATACCACCGGCACGAGGATTGTTTGGCATAAGAACTAGGTAGCTACCAGCAAGAGAAATGAAAGTGGTCAACGCAGCGCCTTTGCTGCCTCGCTCTTCCTTTTCAACTTGGACAATAACTTCTTGGCCTTCTTTAAGCGCTTCTTTGATGTTTGGACGGCCTTGGTAAGTGTAGCCATCAGGGAAATATTCGCGGGCAATTTCTTTGAGAGGAAGGAAACCGTGACGTTCAGCGCCGTAATCAACAAATGCAGCTTCTAAACTCGGTTCAACACGGGTGATACGTCCTTTATAGATGTTCGCCTTTTTAGATTCATGCCCTGGACTTTCGATGTCTAGATCAAAAAGTCGTTGGCCATCAACCAGCGCGACACGCAACTCTTCTTTTTGAGTTGCGTTAATTAGCATTCTTTTCATTTAAAAATCTCGTTATCTTTCTTTAGTTTTGATTATTGGACTTGTTGCTGGGTTTCGTTTTCACGGTGCCAGATCCCATGACTAAAAGGTGCAGCCTCCCGGCTGGAGGGGATGCTCTAGGGCACTTCAGTTATCGCACGCACACGATTGCCTGCGATCCGCGTATTGGCGGAAAATACTCAACATGAAATGACGATGAGTAGAGCAACAAGATAGCTTCGCTCAATAGTGTCTTACGCCATGTGCAGCACATTGACGCTTAGCAGTCTACTCACTATTTTGCTCAAAAATGGACGGTAAAGAATAAAAAATCACCGAATCATTCATTGCAGCTGTGAACTATAGCAGTGACAGGTAAACACAGCAATCTGCTTTGTTATGAACAGGTCAAAAAAATGAGAATAGGTCTAAAAGTTAGATGGCTAATTTAATGTTTATCAAAGAGTTTTAGCTGTTAAAGTAAGAATTGTAATGGGTAATATTTAATTTTATCCACAGTCACATTTCAATTGGTGTAATTCTCGCCAATTTGCCATTAAACAGCAGATGAAAATATTCTTTTTTGTGGCGAAGAAAATGTGAATTTAAACAATTTACAGTGGTACAATGGCGCCCATGAGTGAAATTAGAACCCAAGTCCAGCTCATCGATATCGATGAAGATATGGCTGGTCAACGCATTGACAATTTTTTGCGTAACCAATTAAAAAACGTTCCCAAAAGTATGGTTTACCGAATCCTGCGCAAAGGAGAGGTTCGTGTAAATAAAAAACGCATCAAAGCAGAATATAAGTTATCGGCTGGTGATGTGGTGAGAATACCACCAGTGACTCTCGAACAGTCGGATCAAGAGAGCAACACACCCAATACCAAATTGAGTAAAGTCGCCGAGCTAGAACACTGCATTATTTTTGAGGATGAGCACTTACTTATTCTGAATAAACCTTCCGGTACGGCTGTTCATGGTGGGAGTGGTTTGAAATTTGGCGCAATTGAAGCGCTGCGGGCATTGCGCCCAGAAGCTCGCTTTTTGGAATTGGTGCACCGTATCGATCGCGATACCTCGGGCATTTTATTAGTGGCTAAAAAGCGCTCCGCACTGCGCCATCTCCAAGCCCAGTTTAGAGAAAAAACGATTCAAAAATATTACTTTGCTTTAGTTATGGGGCAATGGAAAAGCGGCTGTAAAGTCGTGAATGCGCCACTATTGAAAAATGAAGTGAACAGCATTGTGCGAGTCAATCCAAACGGTAAAGCATCGGAAACGCGCTTTAAGATCCTTGAACAGTTTGCACAAGCAACTTTGGTGCAAGCCAGTCCGATCACTGGCCGTACTCATCAGATCCGCGTTCATACTCAGTATACAGGGCACCCGATTGCGTGGGATGATCGTTATGGTGACCGCCGTTTTGACGCATATACCGCACAGTTTGGCATTGACCGATTATTCTTACACGCGGCCAATATTCGTTTTATTCACCCTTCGACAGAGGCGTTAATGGACATTAATGCACCACTCGATACTCAACTAGAGCAAGCATTAGTCAAATTGAGAAACGCTTAAGGCCAGCTTTCATTCGTTAACGAGTAGCAACATAGTAGAAACATAAAGTAATGGTCGAAGTCATGGTATAAAAGTGAGCGCAGATCAAGGCGCTCACTGTTAATCATTATCCTAAAACGGTAATGCCTTGAGACTCAAGCATTGAGACTAGCTTAATTAATGGTAACCCAACCAAACTATTAGGGTCATCACCTTCTAAACGTTCAAAAAGTGCAATGCCTAGGCCCTCACACATAAAGCTGCCTGCGCACTGTAGTGGTTGTTCTTTTGCCACGTAAGCCGTCACCATCTCGGTAGATAAAGAGCGAAAATAAACCGTGAAGGGTTCTACGGTGACCATGCATTGACCAGAGACTGAGTTGTAAACCGCAAGCCCAGTATAAAAAGTGATGGCTTTTCCACTTTGTTTGAGTAACTGCTTAATGGCTTGTTCTTGAGTATGAGGTTTGCCAATAATCTCACCGTCAATCACGCAAACTTGATCAGAACCGATGACTAAACTGGGTTGGTTTGGATGGCAAGATCTTGCTTTCGTTTCTGCTAAACGAGTCACCAGATCTTGTGCGGACTCACTAGATAACGGAGTTTCGTCGCAATTAGGCGAGCAGGTAACAAAAGGTAAATCCAGCTTTTTAAGTAATTGCTGCCGAAACGGCGAAGTAGATGCTAAAACTAGTTGGTAATTTTGCATTTTGATTTAGAATTGCTGCGAATTTTACCGCAGCATATATCAATCAGACATGCTGTACATAATTCTCTCAGTGGAAAGGGGAAAAAACGAACTTTTTTGCCTTTTTCTTTGACTAAAACCGATTTGGAAGATAATATTCGCGCCCTATGCAAAAGGTAAAAATACCGCGATCGATTGATCCGGCTAAAGCAGCTCAAAAACGACTCGATTGTGATGGTATCATCCAACTCAGTCTTTTTAAGCGTTTAGAAGAATCAGTCGCAGGCGTTAAACGCGACGCACAAGTCTCATTGTCATTTGGGCTTGATGAACAGCGACTAGTTGTTATCTCTGGTAAAGCTAACATCTCTGTCGATTTAGAGTGTCAACGCTGTAACAAGGTTTTCGCACATGAGTGCGAAGTCCAATTCAAGTATACTCCTTACTTGGGGAGTAAAACGGATGAAGACGCACCGGAAGAGTACGATTTGGTAGATCCGAATGAGTACGGTGAGATCGACCTTGTACAATTAGTTGAAGACGAGTTCATCATTAATTTGCCACAAGTAGCAATGCACGATAGAGCGGAATGTAGCGTTAATTCAGACAATTTAGTATTTGGTGAACTTCCAGAAGAACTAGCGGAAGAAAAGCCGAATCCATTTGATGTTTTAAAAAACTTAAAACGATAATTCGTTATAGGTTAAGACAAAGGAGTAGGGTCAATGGCCGTACAAAAGAGCAAAAAATCACGCGCACGTCGTGGCATGCGTCGTTCACATGATGCGCTAACCACATCTGCACTATCTGTAGATGCGACTTCAGGTGAAACTCACCTACGTCACAACATGACTGCTGACGGTTATTACCGTGGCAAAAAGGTTATCAGCAAGTAAGGTTGACCTTTGCAATATTTAACCGTTGCACTTGATGCAATGGGCGGGGATTTCGGTCCTCGCGTAACAGTGCCTGCCGCCGTGCAGGCACTGTCGCATTTCCCAGAGCTCAAAGTGATCCTCGTTGGTGATCAAGTGTTGATCACACATCAATTATCTCAATTAGGTTATGAACTTAATACTCGCTTGAGTATTTTGCACAGTGACCGCGTTATTTCTAACTCCGAAAAACCTTCTCTGGCCTTACGCAATAGTGCTGGAAGTTCAATGGGCATCGCAATTGACCTAGTTTCTGATAGCCGTGCTGATGCTTGTGTCAGTGGTGGTAATACAGGTGCGCTCATGGCGTTATCTCGTTTTCGTCTGAAATTGCTGCCCGGCATTGATCGTCCTGCATTAGTTTCAGCGTTGCCGACGGCTTCAGGTCAACGCACTTGGATGCTGGATTTGGGTGCGAACGTATCAAGTGATGCAGATTCTCTGTTTCAATTTGCTGTCATGGGGAGTGCGCTGGCCGAACAGCATTTAGGTCGTTCTGCAAAAGTTGCCATCCTTAATATTGGTGCGGAAGAGATTAAAGGGAATGATTTAGTGAAGCGTTGCGCTGAAATGCTGAATCAAACTCAGGCCGTCAACTATATCGGCTATATCGAAGGTAATCAGTTGTTGGATGATGTCGCTGATGTGATTGTTTGCGATGGTTTCGTCGGCAATGTTTGCCTGAAAGCATGTGAAGGCACAGCACAACTCTTTATTGATAAGTTAAAAAGCCAACTTTTGGGCTCATCCATAAAGGGTTGGATTGCACGAAAACTGTTTTCTTCATTATTTACTGAACTAAAAACATTGAACCCCGACCAGTATAACGGCGCAAGTTTGTTAGGATTGCGCGGCATTGTCATAAAAAGTCATGGAAGTGCTGATGTACTCGCCGTCGTGAATGCGATTTCCGAAGCGGTACACGAGGTCAAACGACAAGTCCCCAGCCGTATAAGCGATCGTTTGGAAGCGGTTTTACTCGAGAGGCATTATTAGTCTTCATGTATAGCAAAATTTTAGGTACTGGCAGCTACTTGCCATCTCAGGTGCGTACCAACGCAGATTTAGAGAAAATGGTAGAGACAAGCGATGAGTGGATTATTGCCCGTACGGGTATTCGTGAGCGCCGTATTTGCGCGGAGAATGAAACCGTTGCGGATATGGCTTTCTATGCAGCGCAAAATGCCATTCAAATGGCCGGCATTGATAAAAACGATATTGATCTGATTATTGTTGCCACAACCAGCAGTAGCCATGCATTTCCTTCGGCGGCATGTCAGGTGCAAGGTAAGCTTGGCATCAAAGGATGCCCTGCTTTTGATTTAGCGGCGGCCTGTTCGGGTTTTGTCTATGGATTATCGATTGCAGATCAACACATTAAATCGGGTATGTGTAAAAACATTCTTGTCATTGGTGCTGATGCCTTGTCTAAAACTTGCGATCCAACGGACCGTTCGACGATCATTTTATTTGGTGATGGCGCAGGCGCTGTCATTATTGGCGCAAGTGAAGAGCCGGGCATTTTGTCGACTCATATCTATTCTGATGGTGAGTTTGGCGAGCTCTTGAGTTTACCTGTTCCAGAGCGTGGTGGTGATGCTGATAAATGGCTCTATATGGCGGGTAATGAAGTCTTTAAAGTGGCAGTGACGCAACTCTCTAAGCTTGTTAAAGATACGCTTGCTGCCAATAACATGCACAAATCAGAATTAGATTGGTTAGTGCCTCATCAAGCTAACTATCGCATTATTTCCGCGACCGCGAAAAAACTATCGATGTCACTTGACCAAGTCGTAATAACGCTTGATCGCCATGGTAATACGTCTGCTGCTACCGTCCCAACCGCGCTCGATGAAGCCGTACGAGATGGTCGAATTCAACGTGGTCAAACGTTATTGCTTGAAGCCTTCGGTGGTGGTTTTACTTGGGGCTCGGCACTCGTTAAGTTTTAAGCGGATAGATTTTTATTTTAAGGGGTTGGTTCAACCTCTTGTTTTTACTTAAGGAAACAAACAATGAGCAAGTTTGCTATCGTATTTCCAGGTCAAGGCTCGCAATCAGTTGGTATGCTTGCAGAACTTGGTCAGCAGTATGATGTCATTCAACAGACATTTGCCGAAGCTTCTGAAGTGCTGGGTTATGATTTATGGGCATTGGTACAAAATGGCCCAGTAGAAGATCTTAACCAAACCTCTCGTACTCAACCGGCATTACTCGCTTCTTCTGTTGCCCTTTGGCGGTTATGGCAAAGCCTAGGTTTAGAGCAGCCAGCCTTGCTTGCTGGCCATAGCTTGGGTGAGTATTCCGCACTGGTGTGTGCAGGTGTAGTTGACTTTAAGCAAGCCATCAAATTAGTAGAGCTGCGCGGTCAGTTAATGCAAGAAGCCGTTCCGGCAGGCGTAGGTGCGATGTCGGCTATTATCGGTCTTGATGATGAGCTGATAGCAAAAGCGTGTGAAGAAGCTGCTCAAGGTGAAGTGGTTTCACCGGTTAACTTTAACTCGCCAGGCCAAGTTGTCATCGCAGGCAATAAAGATGCAGTTGAACGTGCGGGTCAGTTATGTAAAGAGGCCGGAGCAAAGCGCGCGCTGCCATTGCCAGTTTCTGTTCCTTCTCACTGTGCTTTAATGAAGCCAGCAGCAGACAAGTTAGCGGTTGCATTACAATCGATTGAATTTCATGCACCACAAATTCCGGTTATCAACAATGTGGATGTAATAGCAGAAATTGATCCGGCCAAAATTAAAGATGCGTTAGTTCGTCAACTATACAGCCCTGTTCGTTGGACGGAATGTGTACAGTTGATGAGTGAGCAAGGCATAGAAAAGCTGCTTGAAGTTGGCCCAGGCAAAGTTTTGACAGGCCTGACTAAGCGCATTATTAAATCGCTTGAATCAGCAGCAGTGAATGACATTGCTTCACTTGATGCCGTTAAGTAATCAAAGGAAAGAATAGATGATGAACCTAGAAGGCAAAATTGCTCTCGTGACTGGCGCAAGCCGTGGTATTGGCCGAGCGATCGCTGAATTATTAGTTGAACGCGGTGCAACAGTGATCGGCACGGCGACTAGCGAAAGCGGTGCAGCGGCAATCAGTGAATATCTTGGTAATAATGGTAAAGGCCTAGCGCTGAACGTGACGGATGTGGAATCTATCGCAGCGACGCTGAAAACCATCAATGACGAGTTTGGCGTGATCGATATTCTTGTGAATAACGCCGGGATTACTCGTGATAATCTATTAATGCGCATGAAAGATGATGAATGGTCAGATATTATTGATACCAACTTAACGTCTATCTTCCGCTTATCGAAAGCGGTGCTACGTGGCATGATGAAAAAGCGCAATGGTCGCATCATCAATGTGGGCTCTGTTGTCGGTACTATGGGTAACGCTGGTCAAACCAACTACGCAGCGGCAAAAGCGGGCGTAATTGGCTTTACTAAGTCTATGGCTCGTGAAGTTGCATCTCGTGGTGTGACGGTTAACACAGTTGCGCCAGGTTTTATCGAAACAGATATGACAAAAGCGCTGAATGATGACCAACGTACTGCTACACTAGCCCAAGTGCCAGCTGGCCGCTTAGGCGATCCACGCGAAATTGCGTCGGCAGTGGTATTTTTAGCTTCTCCAGAGGCTGCCTACATTACGGGTGAAACTTTGCACGTAAATGGCGGGATGTACATGGTATAAGTTGGTTTTTGAACGTTATTGATGAAATAAAGGCTTTGCTATTGTCAACAACGTGTAAAACTTGCTAACTATATGCGCAACATTTGTGCATGATTTAAGTCAAAAATGGTCTTAATTTCGGTTAAAATCGGTAAAATTGTGGTTTGACCAGCAATGACCCACTTGCAACTTTCCCTAGTTAGAATAAACTACGGAACCATCGCATTAGGCGAAATCTGTAAAGGAAAAGAAAACATGAGCAACATCGAAGAACGCGTAAAGAAAATCATTGTTGAACAGCTAGGTGTAGACGAAGCAGAAGTAAAGAATGAAGCTTCTTTCGTAGAAGATCTAGGTGCTGATTCTCTAGATACAGTTGAGCTAGTAATGGCTCTAGAAGAAGAATTCGATACTGAAATTCCAGATGAAGAAGCTGAGAAGATCACTACTGTTCAAGCTGCAATCGACTACGTAAACAGCGCTCAGTAATATCTCTCCCCAGGCGGCCCTCTGGCCGCCTGAGTTTTTCTAACTCTTCTATACCTCTCATAGAACTTTTCAACTCCGGAGAATATGATCGTGTCCAAGCGTCGTGTCGTTGTCACTGGCATGGGTATGTTGTCACCGGTAGGCAACACTGTAGAATCTTCTTGGAAAGCCCTGCTAGCTGGTCAAAGCGGTATCGTTAATATCGAACATTTTGATACCACCAATTTTTCAACTCGTTTTGCAGGTCTAGTCAAAGACTTTAACTGCGAAGAGTATATGTCTAAAAAAGATGCCCGTAAGATGGATCTCTTTATCCAGTACGGTATTGCGGCGGGTATCCAAGCACTTAATGATTCTGGTATCACAGTAACTCCAGAAAATGCCCCAAGAATCGGTGTTGCTATCGGCTCTGGTATTGGTGGTCTTGACTTGATTGAAACTGGCCATCATGCCTTGGTAGAAAAAGGCCCACGTAAAGTGAGCCCGTTCTTTGTACCCTCAACGATTGTCAACATGGTTTCAGGCAACTTGTCTATCATGCGTGGTCTTCGTGGTCCAAATATCGCTATTTCTACCGCATGCACAACAGGTTTACATAACATTGGCCATGCGGCACGTATGATTGCATACGGTGATGCCGATGCGATGGTGGCAGGTGGTGCAGAAAAAGCATCGACACCACTTGGCATGGCGGGTTTTGGCGCAGCAAAAGCATTGTCTACGCGTAATGATGAACCGCAAAAAGCGTCTCGTCCTTGGGACAAGGGCCGTGATGGCTTTGTTCTAGGTGATGGTGCGGGTGTTATGGTTCTTGAAGAATATGAACATGCTAAAGCACGCGGTGCGAAGATTTACGCTGAGTTAGTTGGCTTTGGTATGTCTGGTGATGCTTATCACATGACTTCACCAAGCGAAGACGGTTCAGGCGGTGCGTTAGCGATGGAAGCCGCGATGCGTGATGCGGGCGTAACAGGTACTCAAATCGGTTACGTCAACGCTCATGGTACTTCGACTCCAGCTGGTGATGTTGCGGAAATTAAAGGTGTTAAGCGCGCTTTAGGTGAAGAAGGTTCGAAACAAGTTCTTGTCTCTTCTACTAAATCGATGACTGGTCATTTGCTAGGCGCGGCTGGTTCTGTAGAAGCCATTATCACCGTTATGTCATTAGTTGACCAAATTGTTCCACCAACCATTAACCTTGATGATCCAGAAGAAGGTTTAGGCATTGATCTTGTTCCACACACTGCCCGCAAAGTGGAAGGTATGGAATATGCAATCTGTAACTCTTTTGGTTTTGGTGGTACAAACGGCTCGTTGATTTTCAAAAAAATCTAATGATTGTGGTTGTGACACTTGAGTTTGAACGGCTTGATGCTTAGCATTGAGCCGTTTCTTTTTGTGGAGTAAGCACGATGTTTTGGGTAAATGGACAACCTAGTGACACTCTATCTCTTACTGATCGCTCTTTTCAGTATGGGGATGGTTGCTTCACAACGATTCTCGTTTGCGATGGTGAGCTTCAATATTGGGATATGCACGTTGAACGCATGGAATCTTGTTTGCGGTGTTTAGCTATTCCCGCCCCTGATTGGCGGCAAGTTGAACATTGGCTCTCAACGATCGTTCCTAGTACCGCGAAATCCGGTGTGAAAATTCATATTAGCCGCGGACAAGGTGGTCGGGGTTATAGCCCTGCTAACGTTGGCGATTCTCAAGTCACTATCAGTACCTTTGAGTATCCAGCCCATTATGGGCAGTGGATAGCCGATGGTATCGAGCTTGGTGTTTGCCAACAGCGGATGGGACTCTCGCCATTATTGGCGGGTCACAAACATAACAATCGACTAGAACAAGTTTTATTGAAGTCAGAGATGGATGCAAAAGGGTACGCTGACGGCATCGCGCTAGACATCAATGAGCATGTCATAGAAACTACGGTTGCAAATATTTTTTGGGTGTCAGGGGATAGGTTATGTACGCCAAGCTTAGACAATGCAGGCGTAGCTGGGGTTATTCGCCGTGTATTATTGGCGGCGGCTACCGATCTCAAGGTTGAGGTGAGAGCATTCTCATTAGAAGAGTTATTGTCGGCAGATGAAGTGTTTATTACTAACTCCTTATTAGGCGTTGCGCCTGTCACGGCAATTGCAAATACGATTTTCCCTATTGGTAAAATAACACGCTATTTTCAGGAGCGTTTTAACTCGTGATTAATCGAATTCTCGTTGTATTACTACTGATCATTATCGCCGTTGGAGCTGGATATTTCTACATTGAGCGACAGGTAGATGCTTATTTAGAACAGCCTCTATCGCTTCCTTCATCGCAAGTCGTGACCATAAAATCTGGTACAAGCCTTAATGGCGTATTAACGCTATTGAATGAGAAAAAATGGATAACGGATTTTTCGATGTACAAGTTAGTGCGACGTCTGCATCCTGAAATAACCAAAATTAAGGCGGGAACTTACCAAGTACAACCCGGAGATCGATTGATCGATCTCTTAAGTGACGTGATATCCGGTAAAGAGCATCAGTTTTCTATTACCTTTGTCGAAGGGAGCCGCTTTAATGAGTGGCGAGCTCTGCTTGCACAAACCGAAGGCGTGACAAACACGATAGCTGATTTGGCAGAAGCCGACATTGCCCAAAAATTAGGCATTGAGCAGCAAAAGCTTGAAGGATTGTTTCTAGCGGAGACTTATCATTTCCCTTTTGGAACGACCGATCTTGAGATCCTAAAAAGGGCCAATAGACGTCTTGAGAAAATACTCGATCAACATTGGGTCAATCGCCAGCCAAATCTGCCAATTAAAACGCCTTATGAAGCGTTGATTTTGGCGTCAATTATTGAAAAGGAAACGGCTATTGCTTCAGAGCGAGGGCGCATTGCCTCCGTTTTTGTCAATCGACTCAATAAACGGATGCGGCTACAGACTGATCCTACGGTCATTTACGGGCTTGGCGATGCCTACGATGGCAATCTTCGTAAAAAAGACTTAAGAACACCGACGCCATTTAATACTTATACTATTTTTGGTTTACCTCCTACGCCTATTGCGATGGCGGGGGAAGCCTCAATCAAAGCGGCATTAAACCCAGAGCAGAGCAATTATTTGTATTTTGTTGCCAGTGGCTCTGGTGGACACGTTTTTTCTAAAACATTGAATGAACATAATCGCGCTGTTCGCGCTTATTTAAAACAGTTAAGAACCCAGTCATGAATGCTAAATTTATTGTTGTAGAAGGTTTAGAAGGCGCAGGAAAAAGCACTGCTATTCAATCCATTAGAGAAACACTTATTGAGTTCGGCGTGACAAATATCACTCATACTCGTGAGCCGGGTGGAACTGTTTTAGCAGAAAAAATGCGCGCCTTAGTTAAAGAAGAGCATGAAGGTGAAGTGCTTCAGGATATGACTGAGCTGTTATTAATGTACGCCGCTCGTGTTCAATTGGTTGAAAATGTGATTAAGCCTGCACTTGCGGCTGGTTCGTGGGTGGTTGGTGATCGCCATGATATGTCCTCTCAAGCCTATCAAGGTGGTGGGAGGCAAATTCCGCTAGAAACGATGCAAAACCTTAAAAAGGTAACGCTAGGTGATTTTAAGCCAGATTTTACTCTCTATTTGGACCTAGATCCGAGCATCGGTTTAGAAAGAGCCAGAGGTCGAGGTGAGCTTGACCGTATCGAAAAAATGGATATTGGTTTTTTTGAGCGCACGCGTGAACGTTACCTTGCCCTAGCTAAGGAAGATAAAAGCGTGGCTGTGATTAATGCTGAACAAACAATAGAAGCGGTGGCATTCTCTATCAAAGCAGCGTTAACCCAGTTTCTAGAAACCAATATGCTAGAGAGAAACTAGGGCTAAACATTGAGTAACAAATTAATGATAAATGATCTGTATCCTTGGTTAGCAGGCTATTGGCTTCAGTGGCAAACCAGCCTCAATAACCAGCAGTTCCCAGCGGCGAGCTTACTCGTTTCTCCCTCAGGGCTGGGCGCTGAACGGCTCATTGAGAAGTTGAGTGCAGCAGTGATGTGTTCGCATAGCCATTCAGAAGCGTGTGGGTTTTGTCATAGCTGCGAATTGATGAAGTCTGGTAGTCACCCTGATTTTCATCTGATCTCGCCTGAAAAAGAGGGGAAGGCGATTACCGTTGATCAAATTAGGCAATGCAATAAGTTGGCTCAAGAATCGGCGCAGCTTTCTGGTGCTCGCTTTATCGTTATTAATCCCGCCGATTCCATGAATGAATCAGCAGCGAATGCACTGCTCAAAACGTTAGAAGCTCCGGGGCGCAATTGTTTTTTCTTACTTGTCGCCTCTCGTGTCAACCCATTACTCCCAACCATTATCAGTCGCTGTCAAAAAACGGTGCTGACACCACCGAGCAGTGAACAAGTCTCGCATTGGTTAAGTGAACAGACATCGCAACCTGTCCCTCCTTATGCGGCGCATTTAAATGGTTATTCACCACTAAATACGTTGGCGTTTATTCAATCGGGAGAGTTAGCAAAATATCAGGCTTTTGAGCAAAATATTGCTCATTGCTTAACCGATACTAGTGCCGATATTTCCGCTTGTGTGAAGCAGATTAATGAGGCGCCTACCCAATATTTGGCTTGGTTGTGGACCATGTTGACCGATACGCAAAAGGTACAATTTGGCGTGGTTGAACAGCAGCAGCTTCCGATTAGCCTTCGATTAGCAAAACAGATCAGCTACCCAGTACTTTATCGCCAAACCAAGGCATTAACTCGTTTGATGGAAGAACTAAAGACGTTTAGTGGGCTCAATAGCGAGCTACTGATCAGCGATTGGCTATTTAACTTTAATGATGAGAAAACATGTTTGTAGATTCGCACTGCCACTTAGATAAACTTGATTACGATACGCTCCATATCGATGTTGCTGATGTAGTAGAAAAAGCTCGTCAAGCCAATGTTAAGCAATTGCTTTCTGTTGGCGTAACGCTGGATTCTTTTGAACCAATGTTAGAGCTTATTCAGCCCTTTGATAATGTTCATGCTTCTTGTGGTGTTCATCCACTTGACGTTGAAAATCATTTTGAATTGACCCGCTTCCATCAATACGCGAGTCATCCCAAAGTGGTCGCGATTGGCGAAACGGGGCTAGATTATCACTATCAACCGGAAACGGCTGAATTACAGAAGTTACGGTTTTCACAGCACATTGAAACCGCCGTTGCCCTTAACAAACCTTTGATTATTCATACACGAAATGCCCGGGCCGATACTCTTGAAATGCTCCGTGATGGTGGGGCAGAAAGGTGCGGTGGTGTTATCCATTGTTTTACTGAAGATCTTGCCTTTGCACAAGCCGCTATGGAGCTTGGCTTTTATATTTCTATCTCAGGAATTGTCACGTTTAGACAAGCGACAGAATTGAAAGAAGTTGTGAAGGCGCTGCCCTTGGAACGCTTGCTGATTGAAACTGATTCCCCTTATCTTGCGCCGGTTCCACACCGTGGTCAGCAAAATCAGCCGGCCTACGTTGTTGAGGTTGCTGCTTATATCGCACAGCTAAAAAATCTGTCATTAAAAGAAATTGAAGAAAAAACGACCGAAAATTACCAAAATCTTTTTTTGCGACGGAAAGTTGAATTGTCGTGAGAAATGCGTGTAAGACGGCGTTTTTTATCAAGTTAGCGTGATAATTAACAACTTATTACCTTGTTTACTTAATCTGTTGAAAAAATAAGCTTGAAAGTTAAAATTGTAATTTTGTTACTAAAAATAACAAGTGCGCTAATTTTATTCACTCTGTGAAATTAATGGTATTGTTAACAATGTCATTATAAAACATGTAGTTATATTAATTGATTGGCAGAGTTTACACCCTCCCGCATTGTGATCGGTCTATTGTTTTGAAACAAAATTTCGTTACTAACTAGAAAGTTTGAGTGGCATCAAGATATATTTAGAGGCGAAAAATATAATGCGATATGTGGTTACATTTTCATTGGGTGCTAACATTTAGGCTACGGGGGTGTGCCGTTAGAACCCAAACAATTCTAATAACTTAATCAGGAGCATAAACATGTTTAAAAACCTTTTTGCAAACCTGCAGAAAGTTGGTAAGGCTCTGATGCTTCCAGTATCAGTTTTACCAGTTGCGGGTATTTTGCTTGGTGTGGGTGCAGCGAACTTTAGCTGGCTACCAGAAGTTGTTTCACATTTAATGGAACAAGCTGGTGGTTCGGTTTTTGGTCAAATGGCACTACTCTTTGCAGTAGG
Organism: Vibrio sp. V04_P4A5T148; assembly: GCF_963875605.1. Taxonomy (NCBI): domain Bacteria; kingdom Pseudomonadati; phylum Pseudomonadota; class Gammaproteobacteria; order Vibrionales; family Vibrionaceae; genus Vibrio; species Vibrio sp. V04_P4A5T148. Next base: position 50,947 of record NZ_CAWNMS010000049.1, on the reverse strand, counting down.
TGTAGCATTAGGCTTCACGAATAACGATGGTGTTTCAGGCCTGTCAGCAATTGTTGGCTATGGCATCATGGTTGCGACGCTAAAAGTAATGGCAGTCGTAATGGGTGTTGATAACATCGAGACGGGCGTTCTTGGTGGTATCCTTGCAGGTGGTGTTGCTGCTTGGGCATTCAATCGTTTTTACAAAATTCAACTTCCTGAATATCTTGGCTTCTTCGCGGGTAAACGTGCAGTACCAATCATTACGGGTTTCCTTGCGATTGCTCTAGGTATTGTTTTATCTATCATTTGGCCTCCTGTAGGTTCAGCTATCGCAACATTCTCTGATTGGGCTGCTAACCAAAACCCAGTAACCGCATTTGGTATCTACGGTGTTGTTGAGCGTTCATTGATTCCATTTGGTCTTCACCACATCTGGAACGTGCCTTTCTTCTATGAAGCAGGTACATGTACCAACAATGCAGGAACTACCGTTCACGGTATCATGACTTGTTTCTTGACTGCTGATGATGCGTCTCGCGCTGCAGGTAACGGTTTCGGTCAACTAGCGGGTGGCTACCTATTCAAAATGTTCGGTCTTCCAGCTGCAGCAATTGCAATTGCACACAGTGCTAAACCAGAAAACCGTGCCAAAGTAATGGGTATCATGGCGTCAGCTGCATTGACTTCATTCCTAACGGGTATTACAGAACCTATTGAGTTCTCGTTCCTATTCATCGCTCCAGTACTTTATGTTGTTCATGCTTTGCTAGCTGGTCTTGCTTATGTATTGACTAACGCTCTAGGTGTTGTTCACGGTCACACGTTCTCGAACGGTTTCATTGACTTTGTTGTTCAATCTCCTCGTGCTGAAAACATGTTGCTATTGGTTGGTCTAGGTATTGCTTATGCAGTTCTATACTATGTCGTGTTTACTTTCGTTATCCGTACGATGAACCTGAAAACTCCAGGTCGTGAAGATGAATCTGAAGAAGCTTCTTCTGCTACAGGTAGTGAGTTAGCTGGTGAACTTGTTGCAGCCTTTGGTGGTAAAGAAAACATCACTAACCTAGATGCATGTATTACTCGTCTACGCGTTTCTGTTGCTAAAACAGAAGCAGTAAACCAAGAGAAATTGAAACAGCTTGGTGCTGCGGGTGTTGTTGTTGTATCGGGTGGCGTTCAAGCTATCTTTGGTACTAAGTCTGACAACCTTAAAACTGAAATGGATGAGTGGATCCGTAACCACGGTTAATTCATATCTTTTCATTCCCCTATAAAAAAGGAGGCGAAAGCCTCCTTTTCTTTTGCCGCTAACTCGCTCATTAGCCATTCCCTATTTTTATAAGTTGATCATTGCCATCTCATTTATTAGTTGAGTTGTCCGCTTGCGGCGATAAGACGGATCTCTCGCTTGGCTTGTTGACTTAACTCTCTTTTATCTCAAACGATAATCAAGTAAGGGCTATTTCGCTCTATTCCTTTATTCACATCACTTGTTTAATTTTGCTGTGGTTTGGGTGGCATGAATAGGTTTGGCTTCAAGAGGCAGGTGTAGCGGTTGTCGACAGGCATAAAAAAAGCCGATGATGACATCGGCTTTTAGAATCAACAGGATTATTGTTTGTTCATGGCTTTTTTAATGCAGATGGCGGCGCCACCCCACGTAATGCCCAAACCAATAATCATCATAATAATTGCACTTGTCGTCATTAGTTGCACTCCTTGCGGCTTGTTGCATTGATTGTTACGCCTATAGCGAATAGTAACCCGATCATGACCCATCCTAGGGTGAGGTCATAACCACCGTAACCCTCTGTGAATAGAGCGTTCAGTTTTGTGGCGACAATAATGGCCAAAATCACAGGTGAGATAAAGCGCAGACAAATATCAAACCACACGCCAATATTGAAATCGGAAATGCTGTTCACGTATTTGCGTACGTCAGAAATCTTAAATAGCCATGCCATAAGCGTAAGTTCCACTAGACAGCTCGCCATAATGCCCACGTTGTTTGCGAAGTGGTCGACAAGGTCGAGTAGCAACAGGCCACCGTTGGTCGCAAAGGCCATTGAAACCAAAAACCCTACGCTGATAACTACATTAGCGGCCTTTTTACGGCTCCATTTTAGCTTATCGATGACGGCTGAGGTGACGGCTTCAATGATTGATATGTGTGAGCTTAGGCCTGCAACAACAAGTGCAAAGAAGAAGATTGGCCCAAGAATATAGGGCGCTGGCAATAGGTTGATAGCCGCTGGTAACGTAACGAATGCAAGCCCAACGCCCGCAGACACGACTTCTGTCAACGGTTTGCCTTGTTCATGAGCCATGTAGCCAAGAACAGAGAAAATCATAATCCCCGCCAGAATTGAGAAACCACAGTTGATCAATACTGTCATGAAGGCGTTATTCGTTATGTCTGATTTCTCAGGAAGGTAGCTGGAATACGCCAGCATGATGGCAAAACCAATACTTAGGGTGAAGAAAATCTGTCCATAAGCAGCAGCCCAAACCTTCACATCCCAGATCTTGTCAAAGTCAGGCTCAAACATGTAGTTCACACCATCTAATGCACCTGGTAGGAAAATCATGCGGCCAATCAAAAGCAGTACCATGATAAACAGTATTGGCATCATGATTTTTGAAGCGCGTTCGATTCCAGATTTCACTCCACCGACGATAGCAGCATAAGTAATGGCCCATGCAATCAGCATTGCAATGGCGATTTTCCATTGAATACTACCGAGATTGGTCGGTGAATTATCGCCTAGTGCTAAATAGTTGCTAAAGAAGAAAGCGTTAGTATCGGTTCCCCAACTTTGTGTAAACGACATACCAAAGTAGGAAATAGCCCAGCCAATAACGGCCACATAATACACAGCAATAATAGCGGCAACCCCTACTTGGAACCAACCTAACCATTCAAATTTTGCGTGAATTTTAGCCAGAGTGGCTGGTGCTGAACCGCGATGCTTTTGACCCATGCTGAACTCTAGGATCATAAACGGTATACCCGCTGTGATCATGGCGAAAAGGTAAGGGATGAAGAATGCACCACCCCCATTCTCATAAGCCATATAAGGGAAACGCCATATGTTTCCAAGACCGATAGCCGAACCTACGGCAGCCAGAATGAACCCTGCACGGGATCCCCATTGTTCTCGCTTCATTGTTTACTCCTTTACGACTTCCCTGAGGTATGAAGCTTCTCTTCGGCTGCGGAGCCAGTGTTGGAGTGATGAATACTATCGGTACACTAAATAGACCGTGAATATTTGCGCCATCATCCATGAACTGGCAAAAAGTTAGTGTTATATGTTGTCAGCTTTCAGAGAACTCAGAATATTGTTCTTAATAGTTCGATGTGTGTTTGCTGTATCTGAAATAATCAGCTACGCATGGGTTCGAGACTACAGACTAATCTAAGTTAAGGCAATAGATTGTAAATGTTATTCTCTGGTTTTTTGATGGTGTATTAGTTGTTAATTAATTGGGATTTAGGTGGAATGAACGTCATTTTTTAATAAGAATGGAATTTATAACTTCGTTGTCTAAAAAATATAAATGATAAAACTATTTTTTGTCGAAGAGTGTATGACTGAAAAACATACACTCACTAGTGAATCACACCACAATTTTATCTTGGTTTAAAAACGAACTGTTAGGCCGATATTAGCCGAAAATTGATTGATCCAATCAGATTTAAAACGAATCGCGCACGTTTCTGAAGAGGGCAGTGTGCAGGTTTCTGAAGTTTCGTTGTCAACAGAGGTACCTAACCAACGCACTTGGCTATTCAGCGCAATGTTATCGGTAAAGGCATACTCAAAACCCCCAAACAAGCTTGAAGAAAAACCATATTTATCTTTAGCCCAGTCAACATCCGTATAAGAACCACCGATACCTAGGCCTATATAAGCGGTCAATTGTTGGCTTGTCGGATAATAAATGCTGCTTTGAAAGTGGAGATAATGGATGTTGGCATCCGTGTTAATGGTTTCAACAGAGGTGTTTTGAGTGGCATAAAACAGACCAATTCGGCCTTTTTCGTAATCAGTTTCTATAGCGAGGCCATAACCAGAGGAAGCTTTTAAATCGTATTCATTGCTGGCTTGATCCTCGACTTCGCCCCCAATGATATACCCAAAAAAGGGAGAGACGATGACTTGCGCTTGTGCATAGTGAGCAGATAAAGCTCCTATGATAAGAATGATTTTATTGTATTGATGCATAATTATTAACCTAAGCCACTTTTTAACGATTAGGTTATTGTGATGGTAACTCCATAATTGTGCACGAAAAACCAACGATTCTTGAAGATACTTCACACTGATGTTATTACTTTGTTATCTGATAGGAGGTGGCTATGGAACTTGATCTAAAATATGCATTAGTGATTACTGCAACGGTCTTTACTATTCTCGTCGGTTTTGGTTTGATCGCTATCAGCCATTAATCAACGAGGGTTCTGCTGATGAACACTAGTGGAACTATCTCTGATAAAGAGACGAGAGCGGATTTAGATCGGCTCTCGAAGTACATTGGAGGAAAAAATGCATTGGTTGCCCAAGGTGGTGGCCAAAGAGGTATTTTTACCGCAGGTGTGTTAGATGCGTTCCTTCTTTCCAATTTTGATCCCTTTGATGAATTTTATGGCACCTCTGCAGGTGCATTGAATTTGTGCGCTTACCTATGCCGTCAACATGGGTTAGGCAAGGCTTTTATTTTAGAACTAACCACGGATGCTAATTTTTTTAATCTATTTAGCTACGTTCGGCGTAAGCAGTTCATGAACTTGGATTGGGCTTTAGATCGCATATCGGAATTTCCTTATCGGTTGGATGTCGATATGGGAGCCCAAGTCCTTGCGAAAAGAAAAGCTTATGCTGCTGTTACCTCAGCACACTCACTCCACGACCATTATTTCCCGATATTAGCAAGTAACTGGAGAGAGGTGTTGATTGCCACCTGTGCGATTCCCCGCTTATATCCGCATGAAGTCAAGCTGAGTGATGACCTATATATTGATGGTGGAGTATCGGCATCAATTCCAGTTCAGGAGGCATGGCGTAGAGGTGCCCGTTTTGTCGCGGTAATCCGCACTGAATGTCCTGATGTCGACGCGGTAGAGAGTGGGTTACCGATGAAGCCGTTGCCTTCTGCTAAGCCTTACAACGAGGCTCATTGGTTACATGAACCTTTGCAAAATATTCAAGGTCAGTGGCGACAAAAATTGTCTTACTGGAAGCAAGAGTGGAGTGGTCTTCTCCATCAACAAATAGAACGTTCTAAGCTACAAAAACGTGAGCAAATGAATTTGGAGCTACTCAATGGTGGACGCTGGTTATTTGGCGCTGATGATATTTATCGCTTGAGTCATTTAATTGGTGACAAGTTTGATTCGGGGTTAGCGGATATGTTAATGGTGCATTACCAAACTTATTCTCTTACTCAAGAATTTTTGCGTGCGCCGCCGGATGATGTTTACATCCTACAGATTGTGCCCAGCGAACCATTGAGGTCAAGATCTCTCTTAAGCAGTCAAGAAGATCTGCTTTATGATTATGAGCTGGGACTGACGGCGGGTTATCGCTTTATCGACCAATTTAACCAAGCGCAGTCGGCATATCAGTCCCGTATTGCATCATCGGATTATTTTCCCCGCGACCATTAAGTCAACGGGGATCACGGGTTATTCAAGGACCGGCAGGATACGCATGCAGTTGGTTGACCCTTCGACATCCATAATGTCACCTTGAGTGATGATCACTAAGTCACCGAACTCTAACAATTTTTTCTCCTTAAGCGTATTGAGAGCTGCAACGGCCACATCAAAACCAGTGTCTGCTTTGGTATCAAAATAGACGGGTGTGACTCCCCGATATAGAGCGCAGCGGTTTAAACTTCGTTCATTGGGCGACATAGCAAAGATAGGCAGTACAGAATTTAAGCGTGAGGTCATAAGCGCTGTTCTTCCTGATTCGGTCAGAGTCACCATGGCTTTGATTCCTTCCATGTGATTGGCCGCGTAGATAGTGGACATCGCAATGGTCTCTTCAGCAGTCACAAACGAAGTATCGATTCGGTAATTTTGTTGGCTAGCTTCGATCATTTTTTCCGCGCCGACACACACTTCGGCCATCGAACGAACCGTTTCTACTGGGTATTTCCCAGCAGCAGTTTCACCTGAAAGCATCACCGCATCGGTTCCGTCAAGCACCGCATTGGCAACATCCATTACCTCCGCGCGGGTTGGCATTGGGTTCTCTATCATTGACTCCATCATTTGTGTTGCTGTGATCACTACTCTATTGAGTGCCTTAGCGCGGCGGATCAGCTTTTTCTGCACACCAACCAGCTCAGGATCACCAATTTCTACCCCCAAGTCACCACGAGCGACCATGATCACATCGGAGGCCATAATGATGTCATCAATATTGTGATCACTGGCCACGGTTTCTGCCCGTTCCACTTTCGCCACGAGCTTGGCCTCAAGGCCTGCATCACGAGCGAGGCGGCGCGCGTATTTCATATCTTCGCCATTGCGAGGAAATGAAATGGCCAGATATTCAACCTGTATTTCGGCGGCGAGTAGTATGTCTCGTTTGTCTTTTTCGGTCAGCGCTTCCGCCGATAAACCGCCACCCTTTTTATTGATGCCTTTGTTATTTGAAAGTGGACCACCGACGGTGACTATGGTGTGTATTTTAGCACCATCGACTGCTGTGACGAGTAGTTGTACTCGTCCGTCGTCCAATAGCAGCAAGTCATCCTGTTGCACATCTTGTGGTAGTTTTTTGTAGTCAATGCCAACCGAGTCTTGGTCACCTTGCCCTGGGGGGAGCTCTGCATCAAGAACAAATCGGTCACCTTCATTTAAGTAGACTTTTCCTTCTTTAAATGTGGAGACTCTAATTTTTGGTCCTTGTAAATCACCAAGTAAAGCGACATGGCGACCCAACTTAGCAGCGATAGCTCTTACTCGTTGCGCTCGCAGTTTATGGTCCTCGGAGCTACCATGTGAAAAATTCATGCGCACAACATTTGCGCCAGCTTTGATAATCGCCTCTAATATCTCGCCTTTGTCTGTTGATGGGCCTAAAGTAGTCACGATTTTTGTTCTTCTTAACACAGCGGTCATTGTGTTCTCCTGATGGGGCGGGAATCTAGATTGAGTATATGCAAGATCTGGCGAAAGAAAGGGAATAAGAGTGAAATTTATCGACAGGTGTCAGATGATTTTTGTCACAAAAAAAGAGGAGTTTCATATTTTTTGAATGTAAACAAATGGCAGTTTATTGGCTAAATACACGAAGATCTAGGTATATCCGTGATGCTTGTCACGGCAATATACTAAAGCGCTTCACAATTACTTCGCAAAGTAAAAAAATTGGCATGTTATTGATTTCTGGAGCTCCCAATGTATATGGCGCAACCAGGCCATATTGATCATATCAAACAGGTCAATGCTGGTCGTGTATATAAACTCATTGACCAAAAAGGTCCCATTTCTCGCATCGATTTATCGAAGGAGAGTGAGCTTGCTCCGGCAAGTATTACCAAAATTACTCGTGAGTTAATTGAAGCTCATTTAATCCATGAAACGACAGTACAAGAAGCGATCAGCCGTGGCCGCCCAGCCGTTGGTTTACAAACCAATAATGAGGGATGGCAATTTTTATCCATGCGTTTAGGGCGTGGTTACCTAATTATTGCCCTGCATGAGTTGGGTGGTGAAGTGTTGATCGACACCAAAATTGAGATCCATGAGCTAGACCAAGATGACGTGCTCGCTAGGTTGCTTTACGAAATTGAAGAATTTTTTCAAACCTACTCGTCGCAATTGGATCGAGTGACGAGTATCGCAATTACCTTGCCCGGTTTAGTGAATTCAGAGCAAGGGATTGTGCTGCAGATGCCTCATTACAATGTGGAAAATCTGGCTCTTGGTCCTGAAATTTATAAGGCAACGGGCCTACCTGTATTTGTGGCGAATGATACCCGAGCTTGGGCACTGGCTGAAAAGTTGTTTGGCCACTCGCAAGGCAATGAAAATTCGGTTCTTATCTCTATTCACCACGGTTTAGGGGCCGGCATTATCCTTGATGGCAGGGTGCTGCAAGGTCGGCACGGGAATATCGGTGAGTTAGGTCATATCCAAATTGATCCGCACGGTAAACGTTGCCATTGTGGCAATATTGGCTGTTTGGAGACAGTCGCCAGTTCGCAAGCAATTCGTGAAGAAGTGGCGCTGCGTATTGCAAACGGTGAGGTTTCATCATTGACTGAGCACAGTGAAATCACTATTGAAGATATCTGTGAGGCCGCAGCAGAGGGTGACCCATTAGCGGTGGATGTGATAGAGAAACTAGGGCGTTATTTAGGGGCCGCAATCGCAATTGTGATCAACCTGTTTAACCCAGAAAAAATTCTTATCGGTGGTGTTATCAACCAAGCTAAGAACGTGTTATACCCTGCATTGCAAAAATGCATCGAAGAGCAGAGCTTACCTGTCTATCATCAAGATCTCGAATTAGTGGAATCACGTTTTTATAAACAGGCAACCATGCCCGGTGCGGCTTTGATTAAACAAGCTCTCTATGATGGACTTTTGCTGATGAAAGTTGTCGAAGGTTAATTTTTTCGCGGTTAGATCATTTATATTTTTTACAATTAACCCATATGGCTATACTGTTATGTGAGTTCACTATAATTTTCGGGATTTCGTATGTCAGGTGTTTTAAATACGGTTGACCAGCGCACCAATCTTGTCGGAGAGAATCGACTTGAGTTGCTTTTATTCAGCTTAAATAGCCGGCAAATTTTTGCGATCAATGTATTTAAGGTGAGGGAAGTGATCAAAGTTCCTCAGTTAACGAAATTGCCCGGTTCTCATCATAATATTACGGGTGTAGCCTCATTGAGGGGAGTGCCAGTTCCTGTCATTGATTTGCGCAGTGCGATCGGTTTTCCTCCATCTCGCTTGGATAGCCAGGAACAGAACCTCATCATCACTGAGTACAATCGAACCATTCAAGGTTTTTTGGTTGGGCAAGTTCGCAATATTATCAATACCGCATGGACTGAAATTCAGCCACCACCGCGTTTAGCTGGCCGTTCTAATTACCTTACCGCTATCACCCATGTTAAAGAGGTCAACAGTAGCCATATTGTTGAAATCATTGATGTTGAAAAAGTGTTAGCTGAGATTATTGATTATGACGTTTCTATCTCAGAAGGTGTTCTTGATCATGATTTGGTTGCGGAGATGGTCGGGCGAAAAATTCTGATTGTGGATGATTCTTCAACGGCTCGTAACCAAATAAAAGGGACGCTCTCACAGCTTGGTTTGGAAATTGTCGAATGCAGAGATGGCTTAGAAGCATTGAATCTTCTGAAGTCGTGGAGCGATGAAGGAAGAGATGTAACGAGTGAGCTTTTACTGATGATCACCGATGCTGAAATGCCAGAAATGGACGGCTATAAACTGACTTCCGAGATCCGTAATGATCCGAGAATGAAATCACTATTTATTACGTTAAACACGTCACTCAGTGGCAGCTTTAATGAAGCCATGGTACAAAAAGTGGGTTGTGATCGTTTTATCTCTAAATTCCAACCCGATTTATTAGTACAAGTGGCACAAGACCGATTACGTGATGTGCTTTCGTAAGATTTTTAGCCATCATTACAATAAAGTCGTCTCTAATGTAATGTGCTGACATGAAATAGTAACGTTCACCTCAAACGACAATGCCTTGCTGATGAGGCAAGGCATTGAAAGATTAAGAAAAAGCTAAGCCATTACTCTTTCGGTTGTGCATCGATACATTGACCATTCACGGCTTGGCTTTCCGGCGCCATTAAATAGAGATAAAGCGGCATGATATCTTTAGGCGTTTTCAACAGCTCCACATCTTCAGCGGGATAAGCTTTGGCGCGCATGCCTGTGCGCGTGCCACCGGGATTAATTGCATTCACTCGAATTGATGTGTTGCTTAGCTCATCAGCTAGCACTTGCATCATCCCTTCTGTGGCGAATTTTGACATAGCATAAGTGCCCCAAAAAGCACGACCATCATGGCCTACGGTTGAAGACGTAAATACAATCCGCGCATCTGGAGATTTGTGCAGCAATGGCAGCGCCGCTTGGCTGAGTAAGAATTGCGCTTTGACGTTGACCTGCATGACATCGTCATAAGAATCTTCACCGATCTGCTCAAACGGGCTGATCACACCCAAAAGACCCGCGTTATGTAGCACACCATCTAAGCGACCAAACTGCTCTGCAATGGTATCGATCATATCGAGGTAATGTTGCTTGGTGGCTCCTTTCATGTCCAGCGGAACAATCGCAGGTGTTGCGTAGCCAGCGTTTTCTATCTCATCATAAGTTTGTTCTAACTTTTTCACCGTGCGGCCGAGCAAAATGACGGTTGCGCCGTGGGCTGCATAGCTGATGGCGGCTTGTTTACCGATACCGTCGCCAGCACCTGTAACTAAAATGACTCTATCTTTGAGGGCATCTGCAGAAACTGAATAATCCACCTTGTGCTTCCTTATTGTTATGATTTGCTTTAAGTCTTCGTGACAAGGTGGTTACAATACACCAAATTAAAACCTATGAGGATTAGGACGTTGGAATTTTTATTGGACTACGGCCTATTTTTGGCCAAGATTGCGACAATCGTCGTCGCTCTTGTTGTGCTATTGGTCATTGTGAAATCAGTGGGCGGAAAAAACAGCGCGCAGAAAGGCGAGCTGGAAGTGGTGAATTTAACCGAGCGTCATAAAGAAATGGTCGAGCAGATGGAACAGCATCTGCATGATGATGCTTTCTTGAAGGCTCGCGATAAAGCAGAAAAGAAAAGCGAAAAAGAGAAAAACAAAGTACGTGACAAAGCGATCAAAAAAGCGGCCAAAGAGGGAGCGTTAGATACCAAACGTGAACCGCATCTCTTTGTCTTGGATTTCAACGGCAGTATTGATGCCAAAGAAGTGAGTTCGCTACGCGAGGAAGTGACCTCCATTCTCGCCGTTGCTCGTCAAGGTGATGAAGTGTTGCTGCGTTTAGAGACTGGCGGTGGCATGGTGCATGGCTATGGTTTAGCTTCTTCGCAGCTCGATCGCATTAAAGCAGCTGGGTTACCCCTAACCATCGCAGTTGATAAAGTGGCCGCCAGCGGTGGTTATATGATGGCGTGTATTGCTGATAAAATTGTGGCCGCTCCTTTTGCGATTGTCGGTTCTATTGGCGTTATCGCGCAACTACCTAACTTTAATAAACTGCTTAAAAAACATGATATTGAATTTGAACAACTGACCGCAGGTGAATACAAACGCACGCTGACTATGTTTGGTGAAAACAGTGATAAAGCGCGCGATAAGTTCAAGCAAGAACTCGAAGAGACTCACGAACTGTTTAAAGATTTTATCCGCGAGCATCGCCCAGCGCTTGACCTTGAGAAAGTGGCCACTGGCGAACACTGGTTTGGGACTCAAGCTCAAGAGCTCGGTTTAGTTGATGAGATCAAAACTTCTGACGACTTAGTGGTTGCTGCGTGTAAAGATAAAACGGTACTGGCAATCCATTATGTGCAGAAGAAAAAACTGACTGATAAATTGGCTGGTGTTGCGGGCGAAGCGGCTGATAGCGTGCTTCTGAAATTGATCAGTCGCGGTCAACGGCCAATCGTTTAGGTTAGGTGCGTCTTTCTCGAAGCAGGCAGATTATTTTTCAAGAGAGTATTAAGCGGAGAAGTGCGTTACTTCTCCGCTTTTTGTATCGAGAAAACCCCCAGCTAGGCTGGGGGTTCCGTAAAGCTTACAGCTATAAGTCAGTTATATAACCCCTTTCAATTTGATAAAAACGTCTTGTGGTCTGGCAACTGCAAGAGTTAATTAAGAATTGAAAGGGGGTCCCAATGGGGGACGAAAAGAGCTTAGCGCACACGCGATAGAATTGTAAATATCATGTAGTTTTTGCACCTAAGTACCGAAGGCAGGTGTTCTATGGTNTTTTTGTATCGAGAAAACCCCCAGCTAGGCTGGGGGTTCCGTAAAGCTTACAGCTATAAGTCAGTTATATAACCCCTTTCAATTTGATAAAAACGTCTTGTGGTCTGGCAACTGCAAGAGTTAATTAAGAATTGAAAGGGGGTCCCAATGGGGGACGAAAAGAGCTTAGCGCACACGCGATAGAATTGTAAATATCATGTAGTTTTTGCACCTAAGTACCGAAGGCAGGTGTTCTATGGTGAGAAACGAAGGGCAGTAGGCGAGATACTTAGAAAACTATGTGAATGGAAAAGTGTGAATATTATTGAAGCGGAGTGCTGCGTAGATCATATTCATATGCTTTTAGAAATACCACCGAAGATGAGTGTTTCATCATTTATGGGGTATTTGAAAGGAAAAAGTAGCCTGATGCTATATGAGCGATTTGGAGATTTGAAGTTCAAGTACAGGAATCGAGAATTTTGGTGTCGAGGGTATTATGTAGATACGGTAGGAAAAAATACCGAGAAGATACAAAGTTACATAAAGCACCAACTAGAGCAGGATAAAATGGGAGAGCAATTATCGCTCCCGTACTCAGGTAGCCCGTTTACGGGCCGCAGGAAATAGTCATATGCAAATGTCAGATCACTATGCGCCTGCTAGGGCGCTGCCAGTAGGAAAGCCTTATAGGCGCATATGAAAAACCACCGGCTATGCCGGTGGATACTTTTTTATCACGTCGGCTGTTAATTATACGCGCGTGCGACACGTCCAAGTGATGACAGTTGATAATGTTCAGCGTATGCGGGGATGAAGATTGAGTGACCTTTTTTCACGGTTAGAGACTCACCATTGTCATGGGTTAAGGTCGCATCAGCATCAATGGCAAAGATAATTTCGGCACTGTTGATTTTCACGTTAACTTGCGCGGCATTGAGGTAAATCGCAAACTTAAAATCGCGGACTGGGACAGGGAACAATAATGCTCCATTTTCTTCGATAGGTTTCAATAACAGGCTTGAAGCGGGTTTTTCTTCAAATAGCGTGCATGATGCGAGCTCTTCAATATCCATGTGTTTGGGTGTTAGGCCAGCGCGCAACACGTTGTCTGAATTGGCCATGATTTCAAGCCCGGTACCTTTCAAGTAGGCGTGTGGCGTTCTGGCGTCTAAAAACATGGCCTCACCCGGAGCTAAAGTGAGTACATTGAGCATTAATGGAGAAAATAGACCGATATCACCGGGGTACTGTTGTGCCAGCTCTAAAATGAGCTCAAAAACATCATCATCTGAATGATGATGGGCATACGCTAATAATGCATTCACCGCATGTTCTTTTTGCTCGCCAGTTAATGATAGCAATGCACTAAAAAAGGTTTTTAAACCTTGTGATGTTGGGTTGTGTGCAAAAGCATCGACCAGGGTTGAAATCGCATTGATATTCAGCGTTTGAAATTGTTCAACAATCTCTGTGATTGGGCGAAACCCATTCATCGCTTGATAAGGGGTAAGGGCGTAAACCAATTCCGGCTTGTGGTTAGGATCTTTATAGTTGCGATGTCCGGCATTGAGTGGGATCCCCGCTTGGTTTTCTTTCTCAAAACCAATTTCCGCTTCTTGCTTACTTGGGTGAACTTGAATCGAAAGGGCGTTCGCTGCGGCAAGTACTTTGAAAAGATAAGGTAACTCACCAAAGGTTGTTGCAGTAGCAGCAGAAAGAAACGCTGTTTTATCTTGGTTGATCATCTCAAGCAACGAAACAGGTTCTCCATTCACATGAATTTGTGAGCATCCATTTGGGTGTGCTCCCATCCAAATTTCTGCTTGTGGAACGTTGTTTGGGTTAGCAATATCAAACAAGTGCTGAATCGAAGTCGTGCTTCCCCACGCATAGTTTTGGATGACATTGTCCATCAAAAAGAAAGGTTGTTTGTTATTGGTCATAGTACATCTCACAAAAAATCAAAATAAAAACAAAGCAGCAGTACATAGAGTAAGCGAAATAAAAAACTCCCGAGTTAAAGCGGGAGTACAACATAAAGTCAGAAGCTCAGCGTTGATGAACATCAAGCACTCTCGGGGGAGAGTGCTTGATCATTAAGCCGTTGCTTGTTGTAATTTCGCTTGGCGCATTTTTTTCAGAGTGATACAAACAACACCTGTCACTACAGCACCGGTTGCCATGCAAAGCAAAGCTAGCAAAGGCTTATTCATGGCACCGAGCAATGCTACTACAGGACCGCCGTGGGCAACACTGTTTGTAATACCAAAAGTGAACGCCATAACCGCTGCAACCATCGACCCCAAGATGTTTGCTGGAATGACTGACATCGGATCTTGCGCGGCAAATGGAATCGCCCCTTCAGAGATACCAACCAAGCCCATTGCACCGGAAGCTTTCCCTGCTTCAATTTCAGAGGCTTCAAACAAGTTCAGTTTACGGCCCAGAACGGTTGCTAAAGCCATACCGAGTGGCGCGACTGGAATGGCACACGCCATTGCACCCATAAATTGAGTTTGACCGCTGGCAATCATACCAACAGAGAAGAGGAATGCCACTTTGTTAAATGGGCCACCCATATCAAAGCCAGCCATGCCACCGAGCACAATACCGAGCAGTATCACGTTACCTGAGCTCATGCTCGTAAGTAGTGCGGTTAAGCCATCCATCAAGCTTGCAATCGGCGCGCCGATAACAAAAATAAAGAGCCCAGAGATAAAGAGTGAGCCTGCGATGGGTGCAATCATGATTGGCACAAGTGGTTGAATAAACTTGTGAAAATGGATGCTTGTTAACCATTTGATGAAATAACCGACTAAAAGGCCTGCAATAATGGCACCGATAAAACCTGTACCGGCATCTGCGCCGTAGAATGACCCGTTGTTAGCGATCCAACCACCAATTAAGCCAGGAGTCAGAGCGGGGCGATCGGCGATCGCATACGCGATGTAACCTGCAAGAATGGGGATCATCAACGTAAAAGCAACCACACCGACGTTCAGCACTTGGTTCCACATACTGCCGTCAGGAATGGCCATACCAGCTTCGGTTGGCTCGCCGCCAATAGCGAGTGCTAAAGCAATCAACAAACCGCCAGTAACAACGAATGGGATCATATGCGATACACCATTCATCAAATAGCGGTATAAATCGGAGCGAGCTTGCGCCGCTTTGCCTTTCCCATCTAAAGTCTTGGCACTGGCATCGGCTTGATATTTTGGTGCGCTGAGGGCTTTTTCAATCAACCCTTTTGCATCACGAATCGGCGCTTTAACACCAGTTTCAATCAGTTTTTTACCCGCAAAGCGCACCATGTCAACTTGCTTGTCGCAAGCCACGATGATCGCATCAGCTTTAGCGATCTCTTCATCCGTTGGGCTGTTTTTCACCCCAATCGAACCGTTGGTTTCGACTTTAATTTGATAACCCATCGCGGCGGCCCCTTTTTCCAGCGCTTCAGCGGCAAGATAAGTGTGTGCAACACCGGCTGGGCAGCCCGTTACGCCAATCAAAAAGCCTTTATTAGCTTCAACATCGGTTGCTTTTTCGGTTTTTTGTAGCAACAAATCTAGCGCTGCTTGCTCTGTTTTGGCGTCTAAGAAACGTTGGATGAACCCTTCTTCAATCAGCTTAGAAGAGAGCTCTGCCAGCACTCCAATATGATGATTTGAACCACCATCAGGAGAGGCTATCATGAAAAATAATTTAGAAGGCAAGCCATCTTCCGCGCCATATTCGATACCGCTTTTGCTGATGCCTATCACAACTGCAGGCGAGATAACGGCGGAACTTTTGGCATGAGGCAGCGCGACACCATCTTCAAATCCAGTGTTACCAAGCTCTTCACGAGCATAGATATCGGCTAAAAACTGCGATTTATCGCTGATGCGTCCTTGTTCTAACAGTACATCGACCAGCTCTGAGAAAACGCCATCTTTTGATGTTGCTTTCAAATCAAGCCGGATCAAGTTCTCATTAATGAGTTGAGTGATCATGTTTCGTCCCCTATATGGTTTTTATCCCCTTCGCACTTAGAGCTGAGCCATGTTGGCTGAAACTTCAAACTGTTTGGGGATATTGTTATTGCGCACCGCGCTTTTTGTTGGAGATATTGTGAGCGCCTCGGGTGAACAGTGGTAGTGTACGAAACTGGCATTTACTGGATTATTGTAACCTGTGGCTGCAAACGTGATCAGGCTCTTATTTTGGTTTTAGGGTGATAATTTGAATTTATGATTAATTTTTTATTTTAATTCAATTAGATAAATTGATTATTTTGCTTTTTCGATCGGAGTTATCGAATGCGTAATGATTGGTGATTCATGAGGTATTGGATTATAGTTGCCTCGTTTATTGATGGGTATAGGGTGAATTTTGTGATCCCAGTATTTAAAAATGTGATTGAAGTGCTGCTCTCGGAGCGAGAAAGTTTTAATCGAATATGGTTTGCTGGGGACAAAATAACGCCGCCAGCGTTCAGTTACCAAGTCAATTTCCCTCGTCTAGAATTGGTTTTAAGCGGCGTGTATAGCAATGAAATCGAAGAGATTGAACACGGTATCAGTAAGGTCAACATTTTATCTGGTGATGCGCTTTATATACCCCCGAACTGCTGGAATAAACCCGATTGGCAAGAGAGCTGTTCGGTCTTGAGTTTGCTATTTGGCCGTCGTCAAATGGGGTTTAGTTTGGTCAGTAAACACAAAGGCGAGAGTGGTTTTTATGATGTTCAGAAACACAGTATCCCAACGCGTACTGGGCACGCGATTGATCACATGCTCGAAGGGCTAAATGCATTAGCACGTGAGCCTCAGAAAAGCCCAATGGACGAACATTTGTTGTTGGCTCTGTTGAGTTACAGCGCCACAATGCTTGATCAACCGACCGCTTCTCCTAAAAAGCGCAGTGAAGATTTATATCAAGGCATCTGCATCTATATCCAAGAAAATTTTCATCGCAATATTTGCCGTGACAGCATCGCACAGCGGTTTAACATTTCCGCCAACCATTTATCGCGCATGTTTCGCCAACAAGGACACATGACTCTTGCTGATTACATCACTTGGGTAAGAATTGAACGGGCAAAATTTATGTTGAAGAAATACACCTTTCGTTTAGCCGAAGTGGCCACGCGCTGTGGATTTCAAGATGTGAATTATTTTTTCCGCGTATTTAAAAGCAAAGCGGGTATGACTCCATCTGAATATCGAACTCTGTCGCAATAAAGCTATTCATTTTGTATTGGGTCGCACGGCTTAGCCATCACGTGCAGCAAAATGGCTTTAAGGGTTTCTTCTCTTTTTGCCGTAAGTAGCCATTGACGATGTTCCTCTTCCAGCAACCAACGAGTTAACTGCGTGACCGGTTTAATCACGGTTCGCGGCGCTGATGTCGGCAGTAATAAGGTGATGATCAGCGACACATCGCCGGATTTTTCTGACCATGATAGCGGGTTTGCTAACCAGTGAACCGCCAGTGTTGGCTGGGCAACTCGTGCGTGAATGATATGGGGTAGCGCTATTCCACGGCCAATAATGGTCGGGGAGATGGCTTCTCTTTTTTCCAGCGCATGCAAAATATCATGGCAATGTGCGGGCATGATCTGCTTAGCAATCGTGTCGAGTGCCTCTGATTTGCTAACCACTGAGCCTAATGTGGCGTAATGCCACTGTAGCGAAAAAGGCAGTTGAAAAGCTAGGTGGGTGGCAAACGCCAATTCCGCTTTAGCATTTTGTTTGTGCGATGTTGAAATAAGCAGTGTGTGCTCGCGTAAATACTCTGTCATCACCATACAGGCCAACTCGGCGTCGAGCCCTTCAATGGCAATTTGGCATACATCTCCCGGGTTTGAACCAAGGCTTAACACTTGCAGTGTATGGTTGAGCATTGCCTTGTTGTCGCGCGTGATGTTAAACAGCACCACCACCGAGCGAAAATGGCGGTTGAGATCTTTCAATTCATTTAATTGCCAGCTGACTAGACCGCCTGCTTTTAAAACAAAAGTGATGCGCGTTGTGATCATCGGCGGTTACAAATGACGATCTAAAACAGATTGAGCGTTCGTTAACACTTCTTCAATGGACACCTGAACCGTTTTGCAACCAACAAAACGTTCACGCTGTTCAATGTCGATATCTGAAGCGATGAGGATCAGATCCGCGTTGACAATATCTGCCACTGTCAGTGGGTTCTCGACACCCATTGCTCCTTGGGTTTCGACTTTAATTGAGATATTACGCTTATTCGCTTCTTTTTTGAGTGCGTCTGCGGCCATATAGGTGTGCGCGATGCCTGTTGGACAAGCGGTTACTGCGATAATTTTCATAACGAAAGATAATAAAGAAATGATGAGTGAGTATAAGGAGGATGAAAGCGTGACTCAACCGAAGTTTACGCTAAGCCAGTACCCTAATGACTGTAGCACTCAGGCTACTCGGCTTTGCACATAAACTTTGCACTGGCCGTAGAATAGGGAAGCCCATCATAAAAAATGGTGCTGCACAGATAGTAAATGTGACGTTTTTGTTTGATAAGATGCGCTTCGACTTGCAACGGTACATTCAGTGGAATAGGGTGCACATAACGTACGTTTAGCTCTGCCGTCATCGCATAAATGCACTGTGCAAACAGACAATGCGTCATGGCAGCGTCATGTAAAGTGCTGATAAGTCCACCCTGCATGACCCCTTGATAGCCTTGCATCTTTTCTGTTGCTACAATCTGTGCGCATACGCTCCCCGTTTCTGTTTGGTTAAATTGCAGTGTGTGCGTTTCAGAAAAGAACGGGGCACAACACACCGCGCAGTGGCAATGTTGTATGGGAGGTTGAATGTTCATAAGTTCACCAAACTGTTTTTAAATGATTAGGAGAAGAAAATGGCAAGACCCAAAAAAATTCGTCGTGTTTGTGGTCAAGTGGCGTATGCATGCTTCAAACCCAACGGTGTCAAATTATCTGAATTGAACACAGTAGATTTACTGCTAGAAGAACTTGAAGCGTTGCGTTTGGCTGATAAAGAGGGGCTTAGCCAATTACAAGCGGCTACGCAGATGGGCATATCGCGACAAACCTTTGGTAATATCGTTAACCAAGCAAGAGCGAAAGTCGCGACTTGCTTGGTGGAAGGTCATGCGTTGATGTTGGTTGAGCGCTAACGCTCGTGATCAGGTTCTTGAATTTGATACAACACCTTCTGATGCTCATCACAAACGTCTACGCAGTTACATTCTCTTTCAATATCGATATTTGCTAACCCACCACAACTGCCTTGCAGCGAGCGGCGGCGAAACAAAACACCGATCGCCATCAAGACAATAATGCCAATAAAAAACGCAAAGGTTATAACATAAGTCATTATTTTCCCTCGACAATCGCTTTTACTTTCAGCACTTTCTTCAACGCTTCTATGGTAGTTGGTGACAGCATTCTGGGTGCCAGTTTGTTATGTTTATCCACTTTCTTCGATCCACATTGACTAGCACAACGTTTCTTCGATTTATTGGCTGAAGGCTTGCCAAAAGAGACGTCGGTGACGGGCAGAAGATGGTTTGGATGAAGTGATGTTAATTGGCTGCCTCTTGGTGCGTAATATACCTCAATCTTCTTTTCTAAAATTGCTGCTAACATATTTTGTCCGATATTGCGGACGATAACAGCGTCCACTCTATTCTCTCTTAGCAGTGCAAGTAGCTGTTTTTTGTGGCCACAACTGCCCTCGGTTTTAGTAACGTCAATACGTTGGCTAGTGGCGGTGGTATCGTCCACAATCATCAATTGAGGCGCTTTGGCAAAGTGATTAAAAGGCGAGTTTTGATCACAAGGGATGGCATAAATCATCATGGCTCCTAAAGTTTATCGGGTTCTTGTATTTAAAATACACCTTATTACTGGCATATGCCAATAATAAGAATGACAATGTAAGAATTCATTAATTAAAAGTCGTGGTGCTGTTTGGTAAATCGAGACCCGATATGGTGTAAAAATACGCGAATAAATTGCAGGCGTATGTAACAAGCCTCATCTACACTTTGTGAGCAGTCAAATGAAAGTTAAATCTATTGCATATTGGAAACTCGCAAGTGTAAACGTTAACATCTGGTGTTTTGAGAGGTATGATCTCTTTCGTGGTGGATCGCACTTTTAAAAAGAGAAATAGGTCTCGATGTTACATTACGTTACGTATGATTACTTAGTTTTGTAATAGTTATCAAACTATTCACAAGAAACTGCATGAAAATGCGATTTCAAAACTGAAATTTTAACTGGTTCACATTAATTGTTTGTTTTACTACTATACTTTGAAAGGTAAACGTTTTCACTGCTGTTTCTCAGAGTTAACGTTTCTCCCCCTACACAACGTAATAACAACACTAACAAATAGGACTTGTTCAATGAGAAAGTTAACTACTTTAGCCATGCTTGCGGCTGGTATGAGTTTCGGCACTCAAGTCATGGCTGACACAACGATCGGTGTGACCGTTTATAAGTACGATGATAACTTTATGTCAGTTGTTCGCCAAGCAATTGAAAAACAGGCAAATAATGACGGCAACACCAAGGTTTTGATGAATGACTCACAAAACAGCCAATCAATGCAAAATGACCAAGTGGATGTCATGTTGGCTCGTGGCGTGAAAGCACTGGCGATCAACCTTGTCGACCCTGCAGCTGCACCAAGTATTATTCAAAAAGCGAAAATGGATGATGTTCCTATCGTTTTTTACAACAAAGAACCGAGTGCTAAAGCGCTCGCTTCATATGACAAAGCCTATTATGTGGGTACAGATTCAAAAGAGTCGGGCATCATCCAAGGCGATCTCATTGCGCAACACTGGAAAGCCAATCCTGCTTGGGATAAAAACGGTGACGGTGTACTGCAATATGTAATGCTGAAAGGCGAACCAGGTCACCCAGATGCGGAAGCTCGTACTTCTTATTCTGTGAAAACCATTAACGAAAATGGCATCAAAACAGAAGAGCTACACATGGATACTGGTATGTGGGATACCGCCATGGCAAAAGATAAAATGGATGCTTGGTTATCTGGCCCCAACGGCAGCAAAATCGAAGTCGTGATTGCCAATAATGATGGTATGGCGATGGGTGCGATTGAAGCGTTACGTGGTGCGGGTGCGAAAGTACCAGTATTCGGTGTTGATGCGTTAGCAGAAGCATTAGCATTAGTTAAATCTGGCGACATGGCAGGCACTGTGCTTAATGATGCAGATTCACAAGCGAAAGCGACATTTGAACTTGCACGTAATTTAGCCAACGGCAAAGCTGCAACCGAAGGCACTCAATGGGAAATGGCCAATAAGATTGTTCGTGTTCCTTATGTTGGTGTGGATAAATCGACACTCGAGTAACCTAAAGTTCAAGGGGGAAGTCATTCCCCCTTTACTCCCTAACTTATAGGGTGTTTATACAATCAATAATAAATAATTGCTGATTAAATTTTATTTAATATTGAATGGTATTAATCAAAGAATAAATAAGTGATGCCATGGTAAATCAAGAGCATGAATTTCTGTTAGAAATGACAGGAGTGAGTAAAGAGTTTCCCGGGGTTAAGGCATTAGATAAAGTTAATTTGAAAGTTCGACCACACTCTATTCATGCGTTAATGGGAGAGAATGGTGCAGGTAAGTCGACGCTATTAAAATGCCTTTTTGGAATTTATGATAAAAACGAAGGTGATATTATATTTTTAGGCGAACATGTGAATTTTCAATCGTCTAAGCAAGCTTTGGAAGCGGGTGTTTCCATGGTCCACCAAGAGCTTAACCAAGTATTACAATGTTCTGTAATGGATAATATTTGGCTAGGGCGTTACCCAAAGAAAGGACTCTTTGTCGATCACGATAAAATGTATCGCGATACCAAAGAGATCTTTGATGAACTCGATATTGATATAGACCCGAAAATTAAAGTGGCTAAATTATCGGTATCACAAAGGCAGATGGTCGAAATAGCGAAAGCGTTTTCTTACAACGCGCGCATTGTGATCATGGATGAACCCACGTCCTCTTTGACTGAAAAAGAGGTATCGCATCTTTTTACTATCATTAACAAGTTGAAAGAAAAAGGCTGTGGCGTGGTGTACATCTCTCACAAAATGGAAGAAATATTTACTATTTGTGATGAGATAACCATCTTGCGTGATGGGCAATGGGTTGATACGAGGCCGTTGAAAGGGCTCGATATGGACAAAATCATTTCGATGATGGTTGGCCGTGAATTAACACAGCGCTTTCCCACAAAGACCAATGTGCCAAAAGAAATTATCCTCGAAATCAAAAATTTAACAGCACTGAACCAACCCTCTATTCAGGATATTTCGTTTGATCTCAGAGAAGGTGAAATCTTAGGTGTGGCTGGGCTCGTCGGTTCAAGACGCACTGATATTGTGGAAACCATTTTTGGGGTTCGTGAGCGTAGTAACGGCCACATTATGTTACATGGCCGAGAGATGAAAAACCGTGATGCGCATGAAGCGATCAATAGTGGTTTTGCGTTGGTGACAGAAGAGCGTCGTTCAACCGGCATTTACAGTAATTTAGATATTACCTTTAACTCTTTGGTTGCCAATGTGGATGAATACAAAACCAAATTAGGTTTACTGAGTAATAAAAAAATGAGGAGTGATACACAGTGGGTAATTGACTCCATGAGTGTAAAAACACCTTCTCATGAAACATCAATCGGTTCTTTGTCTGGTGGTAATCAGCAGAAAGTCATTATTGGCCGTTGGTTGTTAACTCAGCCAGAAATATTAATGCTTGATGAGCCGACTCGGGGTATTGATGTCGGAGCAAAGTTTGAAATTTATCAATTGATATTGGAATTAGCGAAAAAGAATAAAGGGATTATTATTATCTCTTCCGAAATGCCAGAGTTGTTAGGCATTACCGATAGAATATTGGTGATGAGTAATGGCCGAGCTGCGGGAATCGTTAATACTAAAGACACTTCACAGAATGAAATATTAGAGCTGGCCTCTCGTTACCTCTAGGGAAATTATTATGGATTCAGTTAAAACATTTGCAATGAAGCACCTAAAGGAAGGTGCGATCTATGCGGTTCTATTTATTCTTCTGGCAATTATTATTATTCAGGAGCCATCATTTTTAAGTTTACGCAACTTTAGTAATATATTAACGCAATCTTCAGTGCGCGTTATTATTGCATTGGGTGTGGCGGGGCTGATTGTAACGCAAGGAACCGACCTTTCTGCTGGACGTCAAGTGGGTTTAGCCGCTGTAATTTCGGCAACACTTTTACAATCAATTGATAACGTCAACAAAGTATTCCCCAGCATTGGTGACGTGCCGATTGTGGCTGTGATTCTTTGTGTGTGCGCGATCGGCGCGATCATCGGCTTAGTGAACGGTGTGATTGTTGCTTATTTAAAAGTAACGCCGTTTATCGCCACATTAGGCACCATGATCATCGTCTACGGGATTAACTCTCTCTACTACGATTCGGTGGGTGCATCTCCAATTGCAGGTTTTGATGAGCGTTTCTCTTCATTCACTCAAGGTTTTATTCGATTTGGAGATTTTAGATTTTCGTACATAACCTTCTACGCCATTATCGCGATTATCTTTACATGGATTTTGTGGAATAAGACCGTTTTTGGTAAGAACATTTTCGCGGTCGGTGGTAACCCAGAAGCCGCAAAAGTTTCTGGTGTTAATGTGCCACTGACGCTACTGAAAGTGTATGCTTTATCGGGTGTGTTCTATGCGTTTGGCGGTATGTTGGAAGCTGGCCGTATCGGCAGTGCGACCAATAACCTTGGCTTCCTGTACGAGTTGGATGCGATTGCAGCCTGTGTTGTGGGTGGCGTGTCATTTGCTGGCGGTGTCGGAAGCATTGCGGGTGTGGTCACGGGTGTGCTTATCTTCACTGTGATCAACTATGGTATGACCTACATTGGCGTGAGCCCTTACTGGCAGTACATCATTAAAGGCGGCATTATTATTTTCGCTGTCGCGTTGGACTCAATGAAGTACGCGAATAAGAAATAGCCGCCTAAGAGCAAAAATACAATTTTCGACATTTAATCGCCGAAAATTATCGAAATAAAATAAACAAAGAGCGCTTTTATCGGCGCTCTTTTGCTATTGCCCAGTAGGAAGCGTACGTTTTTCAAAATAGCGTACAATCTCCTCGATCAATATTTTGATACGTGACGGTTGGTGATCACGATTGGGATAGAGCAGATGCAAGTCCGATCCTGTGGCCAAATCGTGTGAACTAAAACTTTGCCGATAATCTTCCAAGAGAAGAACGAGTTTCCCAGCATTGAGGTCGGGTTGAATATCGAGTTGTGATTTGAGTGCAATACCTGCGCCTTCGAGTGCCCACTGACGAATCACTTCGCCATCATTAGACAAACGTGATGGTTTGATCAGAATATCTTGAACGACATCTCCTTTAAGAAAAGACCAACGCGTTAATGATTCACTTTTGCGTAGCATACCCAAGCAAGCATGCTGTTTGAGATCCTCTGGGTGCGTCGGTTGACCATGACACGCTAAATATGCGGGTGAGGCACAAAGAACGCGGCGACTTGTTGCTAATTTTCTGGAAACCAATTGACTATCTTTGAGTGTGCCGTAACGCAATACCAAATCAAGTTTTGTTTCATATATCCCTAACACACTGTCACTAAAGGTAATCTGAGGCACAATTTTAGGATGTCTTGCTAAGAAGGAGTCGAGCAGTGGCAGCAAATGTTGTCGCCCGAGATCTTTGGGTGCTGAAATTTTTATATTGCCTTCCAAGTGTGTTTTCTCGGCGAATAGCGAAGACTCGACTTCAGTGATGTTGGCTAAGGTTTGTAAACATAATGGATAGAAACGTTCGCCGGCTTCCGTCAATGCAATTTTACGTGTGGTTCTTTGCAGCAATTTCACGCCATAGTGGCGTTCAAGCTCTTGCAGTTTTAGTGTGACTGAAGCGGCGGACATATTGATGGCTTTTGCGGCGGCCGCCAACCCTTGTTGCTCAACAATGGCAACAAAGACCTCCATGTTCAATAATTTGTTCATTAAGATTCTATATCGCAGTTATTGTTAAGTAATCCTAAATACTCTTTTTAATTATAGCTAGATTATTTAGTGATTCTTTTGTTATAGCCTATGGATAACAACCCAATACAGAGCGATTGAATGATGAGTAGCTTATTTTCCCCGATACAAATCGGTCCACTTTCTTTGAATAACCGGCTGGTAATGGCCCCGATGACGCGTGCTCGGACAAGTCAACCGGGTAATGTTCCCAACGACATCATGGCGCAATATTATGCTCAGCGAGCGAGTGCTGGTCTGATTATTGCTGAAGCAACACAAATATCAGACGATAGCCAAGGATACTCATTTACTCCTGGCATATACACGCCAGAACAAATAGTGGGTTGGCAGCAGGTCACTCAAGCCGTGCATGACCGCGGAGGAAAAATAGTGAATCAGCTATGGCATGTAGGGCGAGTATCGCATCCTGTTTTTCAACAAGGTCAAAAGCCGATGGCTCCTTCAGCTATTGCTCCAGTCGATACCAAAGTCTGGATTGCACAGCCGGGGAGTGCCGGTGAGATGATGGAATGCGTTGAACCAAGAGCAATGACATTGCAAGAGATTAACCAAGTGGTACGCGATTTTGCTAATGCTGCACACAATGCGATTGCGGCTGGCTTTGATGGCGTCGAAATTCATGGTGGTAATGGCTATTTGATCGATCAGTTTTTGCGAACCAATTCGAATCATCGCACTGATCAATATGGTGGCAGCAGAGAAAACCGCTTACGTTTTCTTATGGAAGTTGTGAGTGCAATCATTGATAAGGTTGGTGCTGACAAAGTTGGAGTTCGCTTGGCGCCTTACATCACATTTAAAGATATGAACTGCCCAGATATCGTCCCAACGATTTTACAAGCCGCGGAGCAATTACAGAAACTCGGTATTGCGTATCTGCATTTGTCAGAAGCTGATTGGGATGATGCTCCACAAATCCCTGAAGATTTTCGCCGACATTTACGTGAGCTGTTCACCAATACCATTATTGTTGCAGGCCGATATGACGTTGAGCGAGCAAACCAAATCTTGGAAAACGGCTACGCTGACTTAGTCGCATTTGGGCGTCCCTTTATTGCGAATCCAGACTTAGTCGAGCGTTTGAAAATGAACCGTACATTATCGGCATTTGATCCAAGTTGCTTATTTGGTGGAGGTACTAAGGGATATACAGATTATCCAAACCATTCCTAAATCGAGATAGCCAGCAGTCGTTTGTTCTATGATTCTGCTGGCTTTTTTACAACTGGTTGGCCGTTATAAAGCAATGAGCCATTAACGCGCGCCAAAATGATACGCTAAAAGTAATAAGGCCACAGAATAAACATCCATGTGAATGCTGAAAATATCAACGCGATCAGTACGGCAGCTGAACCGATGTCTTTGGCGCGGCCACTGAGTTCGTGCCATTCGCTACCGACGCGGTCAACCACGGCTTCCACGGCGGAATTCATCAACTCCACAATCACAACTAAGACTAAGCAACCAATCATCATGATTTGCTCAATTTTAGTGACAGGCAAAAAGAAAGTAATGGTAATCAACAAAATTGAAGTGACAGTTTCTTGTCGAATAGCGGCTTCGTTTAGCCACGCGGCTTTCAGCCCTTGTATTGAATAACCTGTGGCATAAAACAGACGCTTTATACCCGTACGACCTGGTTTCATAAAATGAACAACCTAATAATGAATAACTATGACAATGGGCATGAGTGAATTACGTGTAGACGTAAAATAGCCTTCGCCTCGCACCCTCATGTTAAAAAAGAGAATCAATGACGTCAGTTCACTGATTCTCTTAAGTGGCCCGATATTAAACGCCCACCACGGGTAGTACAAGAGTAAAGCAAGCGCCTCCGAACACACTTTTAGCCACCGATACTTGGCCGTTGTGGCGTAAAACGATCTGTTTGACGATGGCCAAGCCTAATCCGAAGCCTGATTGTCGCTCTCCACGTGAGAGATCCGCGCTGTAAAAAGCATCAAAAATGAATGGCCAGTGCTGCGGGTCAACCCCTTCTCCATCATCATGGATATCAATTTGCACTGCTTGACCTGCGTTGATCACGGAGGTTTCAACGGCTATTTTGCTTTTGGCGTATTTCTGAGCATTACCCAATAAATTATCCAGAGCTCTTTTGAGAAGGTATGGATCGACTTGTAAAGTGGCGACTTGTGCTAATGGCAGCAACTGGATCTCGACTACGCTGTTGCTACGCCATTTACCTAGTATCGGTTCGAGCCAGTAATTGAGCTGAATTGTCTGCATATTGAGTTCGTTCTCTGGCCTTTCAACTTTCGCGTAGTAAAGAAGCTCATCGACCATCGTTTCCATCTCTTCGGTATCTTCGATGATACTGGCGACTTTCGCCGCTTGTTTTGGTGTCAGAGATTCATCGGCCAACATTTCTGCTTGCCATTGGATCCGAAAGATAGGGGTGCGTAACTCATGAGCTACGGCATTACTCAGCGCTTTATTGCTGAGCACCAAAGCGGAAATTTTGCTCGCCATGTAGTTAAAGCTTTTGTTTAAAGAGCCGACTTTATCGCCGCTTTTGATGGAGGCGCGAGCGGTTAGATCACCAGCGGCAAAGGCTAAGGTCACTTTTTCCAATTCACGCACTCGCCGACTGATGAACCAGATCAGCAACACACAGTACAGTGCAAAGCCGACGACAAGCAGCAAAAGTGAGAGATTATCTGCGAAGAAAATGGCTTGCCTCAGTGGTGATTCTTCATCGGGTTTAAAGCTGTAAATTGGTGAGGTGGACGTCAGGCGCAGCCATAAAAAACGATCATCATCGTAGTAGGTGTAGGCATTGGGGGCGGTGGTAAAGAAAAACGCTCGCACATCCGAGGGTAAGGTCTTTTCAGTATGCGTCTCTATCAGTTGTCGTGTTTTATCGGCATATTTTTTTAGTACATTTAAGGTGTTGGCTTCACCTTCATGCTGATAAATACGAGTGACCAAGTCATGAAATGCTTCAGCTTGATAATCTTCAAGTACGTAATCGTAGTCAGTACCAAGCTGGTAAACGACCAGTTCAATGGTAATGAGTGTCGCTAAAAAAAAGAGCAATAAACCAACAAAAGATTCAACGTAGATACGACGCATACAGGTTTCTTCTAAAATACGTGGTCATTACCACGTGTCTGGTACAAAAAGGTATCCTTTCCCTCGGACCGTAATAATGCGTTTCGGTGTGGAAGAATCATCACCGAGTTTTTTACGCAAAATGACAATCTTGTTATCGACGGTTCTATCAAGCCCATCGTATTCAATCCCGCGTAACGCTTTGGTTAATACATCCCGTGATAGGACTTGATCTGGTGTTGATGCCAGTAGCCACAGCAAGTCGAATTCGCTGTCGGTCATCGCTACGGCCTCACCATTCATTTCACACAGATGTCGAGATTGATTGAGAGACAAGGCCCCAAATTCAAGCACGGTTTTCGCGGTTTGAATTGGCTCGTTGTCGACTCTGCGCAGTAACATACGCATTCTTGCAAGCAAGACGCGTGGTTTAATCGGCTTTGTCACAAAATCATCAGCACCAATTTCCAGTGCTGCAACGTGATCAAAATCGTCATCACTGGCGGTTAGCATCAATATCTTACCGTTGTACATCGGACGGATCTGTCTACAAATTGTCAGCCCATCTTCACCGGGTAGCATTAAATCCAGTAACACGATATCTGGTTGTTGCTCTAAAATGACCGCGCTCGCTTTGGCACCTTCAGCAAGGGCAACGACGCTAATATCTTGACTTTCAAAGTATTCTGTTAACATTTCTCTGAGTTTTAGATCATCTTCAACGATGATTAAAGAGTGTCTATCCGTCATGGAGACTCCTAGATAGGTACGATGAACGACATGACAATCGCTGACATTGGAAAAATTTGAAGTGCATAGTAAAGCAAAGACCCAGCATTTTCGCTAGGTCTTTGTATGGTTGGATGAGTTTCTATTGATACCATCTCTTGTTATTCAACGGCTTTGGTCGGTGAAGAGCGAAGTTTGTTCGCCAGCATCACCACAAGTGGGCTAGTCAACATCACGACTGCAAGCACGGTAAACACGAAAGTGATCGGACGTTCCCACAAGAAGCTTAACTCCCCATCGCTGATCATCAACGCGCGGCGAAGGTTCTCTTCCATTAATCCACCCAAAATAAAGCCAAGCAGCAGTGGTGCCAGCGGGAAGTTGGCTAACCGTAGAGCAATCGCCCCCATCGCGACGATCAACATTACGTAAACATCCATAGTGTTAAACGAAACCAAATAAACACCGGTGATTGAGAAGAACAAAATCATCGGCAGCAATACGGTTCTTGGCACCGCCAATAGCCTTGAAATATATGGAATAAGCGGCAAGTTAAGGATGATCAGTACAATATTACCGAGATACATTGAGATGATGACAGACCAAAAGACATCAGGGTGATCAACAAATAAACGAGGACCAGGTTGAATGCCGTAAGAAAGCAGGGCTCCAAGCATGATCGCTGTGGTGCCAGAGCCGGGAATGCCGAGTGTCAACAGCGGAACAAAAGATCCGCTAGAGGCGGCGTTATTGGCAGACTCTGGTGCAACAAGCCCACGCAAAGACCCTTTACCGAACTCTTCTTTTTTATCTTTGGGCGCTAAGCTGCGCTCCATACCATAACTCAAAAATGCGGCGATGGTTGCGCCAGCGCCGGGCAACACGCCAGTGAAAAAACCTAAAATGGAAGCACGAATTGAAACGGGAGCCGCTTCTTTAAATTCTGCTTTGGTGATTTTCATACTGCCCAAGTTGCTGATTTTATTCTGTTCATCTGTACGCGTGTCGTTTTCTGGTTTTAAAATACCCATTAATGTCTCGCCTAAAGCGAATGTCGCCATCGCCAGCAAGAGGAAGCTAAAACCGTCCATTAAATCAGTTAAGCCAAAGGTAAAACGTTCCACACCTACGCCTTTATCAATACCAACGGTAGAGAGCATCAAGCCAAGAACAACCATCATCCATGCTTTAAGGACTTGTCCTTTGCCAGCAAAGGCGGCGACCGCCGATAGACCGAGTAGCATCAACGCAAAATAGTCAGAGGATTGAAAACTCAGTGACACGCTGGCCAGTGCAGGCGCTGCGACCAAGAGCATAATCGCTGACAAGGTTCCGCCTGTAAAAGAGGCGTAAGCGGCGATGGCTAACGCTTTACCAGCTTGGCCTTTTTGCGCCATGGGGTAGCCATCAAACGCGGTGACCACGGTTGCCGAGCATCCGGGAGCATTAATCAAAATGGAGGAAGTGGAGCCGCCAAAAATAGCGCCGTAATAAACGCCGGCCATTAAAATCAAACCTGAAGATGGTTCAAGGCCATAGGTGATCGGGATCATCAACGCGATGGCCGAAATAGGGCCAAGCCCGGGCAACATGCCGATAAAAGTACCAACGAAACAGCCCACAATCACCATGAAGATGTTCATTGGCATCATGGCGGTAGAAAGCCCTTGTAAAATTCCATCTAACATAATCAGTTCCTACCAGAGTGTGAAAATAACGCCGGGCTCAAGGTAAATGTCCAAACCTTGAGTAAGCAGCAGATAAAACGCGATGACAAAGGGAAAAGAAGCACCAAATAACACTGATTTGCGTCTTTCACCCAAAATATAAAAGCCAGCGAGTAGAAAGAAACTGGTGGCCAGTACGAAGCCTAAATAGGTTAGACCAAGTCCGTACAGCGCCATCAACACTAAAAAACCAATCAACAATTTCCAGTTGAAGTGCAATACCGCGCCGCTTTGTTTATCGTGCTGCCCTAAAACCAGCATCAACAAAGAGAGGCCAATTCCAGCGTAAGTCAGCAGAGTCGGCAAGGTTTGGGCGTTAAACGGTTCGTATTCATCACCGGGAAACATCGGTATTTGAGTCGTTTGATAGCCGTAGCAAAGGCTAAGAACAAGGAAGATCAACGCGCCAACGCGATCGCGGCACAGTAAATATTCTTTGCTGAAAAATTTGGTTGGCAGATCCGACATATCCAACTCCATGGTAAAAATAGGGGAGAAAAGAGCCGTGTAGCAGCGAGTTAATGAATTGATTAACTAAGGGCAAAGGGATAGGTGTATGGAGGTTTTCCTATCCATATTTGCCTGATAAACAAAGGAGTATTGAGCATAACTGCACACGGCAAAAGTGTTGCTAGCGGGGACAAGGCAAGGAACTGTCCCCTTAGCGACCTTACTTCAGGAAACCGAGCTCACGCATCAGATCACCCATCTCTTTTTCTTGGGCTTCTAAGAAGGCGTAAAACTCTTTATCCGCTTGATAATTATCGATCCAACCATTACGGTCGCGGACGATTTTCCATTCATCGGTGGTGTACATTTTCGCTAATGCTGCGTTCCACTGATCAATCTTCTCTTGGCTGATCCCAGGGGCTGCGAAGAAGCCGCGCCAGTTAGCAAATACAGTTGGGTTGCCGTAGTCAGTTAATGTTGGAATATTCGGGGCAGATTCCAAACGTTTAGGGGCGGTGATCGCCAAAATTTTCACTTGGCCAGACTTGGACATTTCAAGCACTTCACCTAAGCCTGTTGAAAGCAGTTGTGTTTCACCAGAAAGCAGTGCCGCCATGGCTTTGCCACCCGCGTCATAGGCGATGTAGCGAACTTCTTTTGGATCCAACCCTTGCCCTTTGAAGGCGGCCGCGGCGACTAAGTGATCCATACTGCCACGAGCAGAACCGCCAGCGACTTTGACTTTACGCGGGTTGTCTTTGAAATCGGCAACCGCATCTTCCCACGTTTTGTATTTTGAATCGCCCGCAGCAACGATAGCGCCATAATCAGAAACAGTGGCGGCAATCGGTGTTAAATCGCGGAAGGATTGTGGAAAAACACCGGATAAAGAACGAACAACAATCGGTGTAGAGTTGACCATCAAGGTATCTTCTTGGCGGTCTGCGGTTTCAATTAGGTGTGCAATCGCTTTACCACCACCGCCACCGGATAAGTTTTGGTAAGACACATTGCCGACAATGTCGGTTTTCATCAGTACATCACCTGTACCACGAGCCGTCATGTCCCAACCACCACCCGCGCCACCGGGTACTAAAATGTGAAGTTTCTCAATATCAGCGGCGAAGCTGCTAACAGAAAAGGTTGCAGCCAGTATGGATGCAGTGAGGGTTGGTTTGAACTGCTTAAACATATTCACGTTCCTTATGTAGGGCGCATCTTCATCTTTACCTTGGAGCGTTTGTGATTGAATGCTACAGGCGGAGATAGGGTGCTTATCGTTGTTATCATGACTGCATCAATGATCTAATGCAGATACGTTAAGTTAATAACCTGTTACAGGTTTGTCTCTAATGCGTAGATAAAAACAATATAGGGCATAAAAACGTTTTTGTTCATAAAGTTCACAGCGTTATTTTGCTGCGTTGTGTGACGAGTCTTCGTTAGCGTCTTGTCTCACTATCTACTAGCAGTAATCGGGTGTTATTCATTGCAAATTGCGCGGCTAAGGCGTCATTACCTTGCTGAAGTAAGGTCGTGATACTGGGTAGCAGCAAGAAAAAGATCAAAGGTTCGGGATATTGGGCTTGCCATTGATGACGCTCATCTAACACATGCCCTTCGAAGTAGACGGTGAGTACCACACTGTCCGATGAAAAGTGCGATCCATGGAACCGCCCTAAAGTATGCGTCGAGCCCCATATTGAACTCAGTGGTCGCTCCGATGTGCTTTTAAGATAGAGATCAACAGCTACACTTTGCGATTGAGAACCTTGCGGTTGAGAATATCGATGAACCGTTAAGCGCTCACCCGAATACTTGCCTTGCTGGAAAGGCAAATAACCTAAGTTGTTCGGTGTTACACGGCCATCGTTTGCACACATTTGAACCGAATCGGGCATTTGCTGGCTGCTGTACAATTCACAAGCAAATTGAGCAACAAGTTGCTGTACTGCGCTTTGAAATAAGCGAGCATCAAATGAGTGTTCTTGCTCAAGGTGTAAATTTAATTCAGGAAAAACAATAGGTAACTGGTTTGTTAGCGCGTTGAGGTCATTGATCGTAACCGATTGATTCTCCTCTATTGCCGTGCGAATAATATTTGGGTTGTCTGCCAATGAAAGATCATCTTCAGAATAGATCGCCTCACTCAGTAGTGGGTAGCTGCGCGGATTTTTCGGTTTACTGTTGTAAGCAATGCATCCAGATAAGAGCAACGAGCAGGCGAGAGCGTAACCAAAAGGAGAGTGCGTGATTCTCTTGCAAAGATTCATAAGTGACGGCCGTGTCATCGGTAATGGGTTGCACTGCTTATTCTATCTGCGAAATCGACACTTTTCTCTTTTCAAGCTCACAGAGTTTTATCTTCTTCGGGTTCAAATTTAATCATTAAGTTTCTTATACATTAGTCTAATGTGTCGACAATCTTATTGATTATCGATGGTTTTATGGTCTATTTTAACAGTGAGTTTTAATGATTGTTAACACATATAAGTGTGTGAGTGCTTTGCGTCTCAGCATGAATCCAACCTGTGAGCGATAACAAGATGAATAGTGCACTAACACTAAACAGTACTGATACAAAATCACACGCTGTTGAACGAGAAAAAGAGAACACCAAATCGGAAAACCTTACGGAGTATCTGATTGAGGCGATTGTTGAAGGGCGTATAGCACCGGGCAGCAAGATTTCAGAACCCGAACTCGCCAAACGTTTTCAAGTCAGCCGTGGGCCACTGCGTGAAGCGATAATGCGTGTGGAAGGCTTGGGGTTGATCGAACGTGTTTCACATGTGGGCGCGCGAGTCATTGAGTTGTCACCCGGTAAGTTGGTGGAGCTTTATGCAGTACGCGAAGCGTTAGAGGGTATGGCGGCAAGGTTAGCGGCGCGCAACATTTCGCCCTCTGAATTACAAGGGCTAGAGGCGTTATTGTCGACACATTCGAATCATATTGAGCAAGTCGAAGGGGCTTCCTATTTTCATCAACACGGTGATTTTGACTTTCATTACCGCATCATCAAAGCCAGCCGTAATCATAAATTAGTGACTTTATTGTGTGATGAGCTCTATCACTTACTGCGCATGTATCGTTATCAATCGCCACGCTCACATTCACGTCCGAAGGAGGCGTTGGATGAGCACAAATACATTCTACAAGCGATCAAAAACGGCGATGAAGAACTGGCTGAGATGTTGATGCGACGCCATATTTCGGGCAGTCGAATCTTGATTGAACAGCAGATAGTAAAAGAGTAAGCCACAGTGCTGTGGGTAGAAAATAATCATGCCTGCAATGAAGCAAACCAAGAACCACGCATAGAGCGGCCTTGAATAAGGGCGATAACCAAGCGACTGATTAGGAGAATCTCATGAGCTTAAGTCAGGGGGCGAAATTTAGACTCGCTGTTCAACAAAATGATCCACTGCAGATTGTCGGCACGATCAATCCCTATTGCGCAATGATGGCCAAACGTTTAGGCCACCAAGCCATTTATCTGTCGGGTGGTGGCATCGCTAACGCTTCGTATGGTTTGCCCGATTTAGGTATCACCACATTAAATGATGTGCTGGTGGATGTTGAGCGCATCACCAATGCGTGTGATTTGCCTTTGCTGGTGGATATTGATACCGGTTTTGGCGGCGCATTTAGCATTGCTCGCACTATCAAAGCGATGGAAAAAGCGGGCGCTGCTGCCGTGCATATGGAAGATCAAGTTGCGCAGAAACGCTGCGGGCACCGCCCTAATAAAGCGATCGTCAGCCAGCAAGAGATGGTTGACCGCGTTAAAGCTGCGGTAGATGCACGAGTGAACCCAGAGTTTGTGATCATGGCGCGCACCGATGCGTTAGCGGTGGAAGGCATTGATAGCGCCATTGAACGTGCCATTGCTTGCGTGCAGGCCGGAGCCGATATGATTTTCCCCGAAGCGATGACCACTCTTGAGCAGTACGATCGTTTCTCCACCGCGTTAAGCGCAGCTTGTGGTAAGTCAGTACCGATTTTAGCCAACATTACTGAGTTTGGGCAGACGCCGCTCTACCCATGTGCAGAACTTGCTCAAGTGAAAGTGGATATGGTGCTTTACCCATTGAGTGCGTTTCGTGCGATGAATAAAGCGGCTGAGAATGTCTATCGCCATTTATTAGAGCAGGGCAACCAACAAGCTTTGCTCGATAGCATGCAAACCCGTAGCGAGCTGTATGACTATCTCAATTACCACGATTACGAAGATAAGCTCGACGAGCTTTTTTCATCAAAGGAATAATAAAAACAAAGGAAAAGGAGTTCAATATGTCAAACGCACCACTGGGCGGCGCAGGTCTGCGCGGTCAAAGCGCGGGAGTCACCGCTTTATGTACTGTCGGAAAAACTGGGACGGGTCTAACTTATCGAGGTTATGACATCACCGATCTTGCCAACCATGCACAGTTTGAAGAGGTCGCTCATCTGTTATTGATTGGCCATTTACCTAATCAAAGTGAACTTGACCAGTACAAAACCCGCTTAATGGGATTACGAGGTTTACCGCAGCCGTTAAAAGCCGCGCTAGAGCTGCTACCAGCCAGTACACATCCAATGGACGTAATGCGCACCGGCTGTTCTGTTTTAGGCAACCTTGAAACCGAGCACAGTTTTGCTGAGCAGTTGAGTGCGACCGAACGGATGTTGGCACTTTTCCCCGCTATTATCTGTTATTGGTATCGTTTCAGCCACCAAGGCATCCGGATTGACACTGAAGATCAAAGCGAAGCATGCATTGGTGGCTACTTCTTAAAAATGCTGACAGGAAAAGCACCGAGCGAGCTGCATAAGCAGGTGATGCATTGCTCATTGATTCTGTATGCAGAGCACGAGTTTAATGCATCAACGTTTGCCGCACGCGTCTGTGCTTCTACGCTGTCAGATATTCACTCTTGCGTAACCGGGGCGATTGGCACACTGCGTGGCCCGTTGCATGGTGGAGCCAATGAAGCGGCGATGGCGATGATCGAACGCTGGCAAACACCGGACGAAGCTGAGGCCAATATTCTGCAAATGTTGGCTAATAAAGACAAAATAATGGGTTTTGGTCATGCTATTTATCGTGAAAGTGACCCGCGTAACGCATTGATCAAACGTTGGTCAAAAGCGTTATCTGAAGCGGTGGGTGATACGCATTTGTACGCGGTATCAGAACGTGTTGAAGCGGTGATGAAACGTGAGAAAGACCTATTTTGTAATGCGGATTTCTTCCACGCTTCGGCCTACCATTTTATGGGTATTCCTACGCCATTATTTACCCCTATTTTTGTGATGAGTCGATTAACCGGCTGGGCCGCTCATGTGTTTGAGCAGCGCGCTAATAACCGAATTATTCGCCCAAGTGCCGATTATGACGGTCCTGAACATCAAGAGTGGATACCAATAGAGCAGCGTTAATGGGATGAAATCAAGCCATGCTCCTTTGGTGTATGGTTTGATGGCAGGTAAAACCTAGCTCGCTAGACGATGTTTTGAATAGACAATGTTTCGAATAGACAGTTTTATGGGTGGAATTGATGAGTCATCAAACGATCAACAGCCAATACAAAAAAGTATTACCAGCGACCGCGCTGGAGTATTTTGATGCACGAGAAGCGGTCAATGATATCCAAGCCGGAGCGTATGATCGGCTGCCTTATACCTCACGGATACTGGCGGAAAACTTAGTCCGCCGCTGTGAGCCGCACACATTGGTTGATTCGCTGAAACAGCTGATTGAGCGTAAGCGCGATCTCGACTTCCCGTGGTATCCGGCGCGTGTGGTGTGCCACGACATTTTAGGGCAAACCGCTTTAGTGGACTTGGCGGGGTTAAGAGACGCGATTGCTCAGCAAGGCGGTGATCCATCCAAAGTAAACCCTGTGGTGGAAACGCAACTGATTGTCGATCACTCACTCGCGGTTGAACATGCCGGCTTCGAAGCTGACGCGTTTGAAAAAAACCGTGCGATTGAAGATCGCCGCAATGAAGATCGCTTTCACTTCATCGAATGGTGCAAAACCGCCTTTGAAAATGTCAGCGTTATTCCGGCAGGCAATGGCATCATGCACCAGATTAACTTAGAAAAAATGTCGCCCGTCATCCAAGTGAAAAACGGCTTAGCATTTCCAGATACTTGTGTCGGTACTGACAGCCATACTCCTCATGTCGATTCATTAGGTGTGTTGGCGATTGGCGTCGGTGGGTTAGAAGCTGAAACAGTGATGTTAGGTCGGCCTTCGATGATGCGTCTGCCCGATATTGTCGGCGTTAAACTAACCGGTCAACGCCAAGCGGGGATCACCGCGACCGACATTGTGCTTGCCATTACGGAGTTCTTGCGAAATCAGCGCGTGGTGTCTTGTTATCTGGAGTTTTTCGGAGAAGGCGCTCGCGCATTGACGATTGGCGATCGCGCAACGCTTTCCAATATGACACCTGAATATGGTGCAACCGCAGGCATGTTCTATATTGATGAGCAAACCATCAACTATCTCAAACTCACGGGTCGAGACGCACAGCAAGTAGCCTTGGTTGAACAGTACGCTAAGCAAACCGGCTTATGGGCCGATGATTTGATTGAAGCGCAATACGAACGGGTGCTGGAGTTTGATCTCTCAAGTGTACAGCGCAATTTAGCCGGGCCTTCGAATCCTCATCGCCGTTTGCCGACAAGCGAACTGACCGAGCGCGGTATTGCGGGGGCGTGGCAAACCAAAGAAGGCGAATTACCTGATGGCGCAGTGATCATCGCCGCCATTACTTCGTGCACCAATACCAGTAATCCGCGCAATGTCGTGGCCGCCGCATTGCTGGCGAAAAAGGCCAATCAATTGGGTTTGGTTCGCAAACCTTGGGTCAAAACCTCTTTTGCACCGGGCTCAAAAGTAGCCAAACTTTATTTAGAGGAAGCCGGTCTGCTGCCTGAGCTAGAACAGCTCGGTTTTGGCATCGTCGCTTATGCATGCACCACCTGTAATGGCATGAGTGGCGCGCTTGATCCTAGGATTGAGCAGCAAATCATTGAACGCGATCTCTATACGACGGCTGTGCTATCAGGTAACCGAAACTTTGATGGCCGCATTCATCCCTATGCGAAACAGGCTTTTCTTGCCTCTCCGCCATTGGTGGTGGCGTATGCACTTGCGGGTACGATTCGTTTTGATATTGAAAAAGACGCGTTGGGAATAGATGCGCAAGGCAAGCCGATTTACCTCAATGACTTATGGCCAACCGATGAAGAGATCGATGATGTGGTGGCGCGCCATGTTAAGCCCGAACAGTTCAAACAAATCTACATTCAGATGTTTAAATTAGATGAGCACATGGCCAAACAAAAGCCACTTTATGATTGGCGCCCCATGAGCACTTATATCCGTCGTCCGCCTTATTGGGAAGGTGCGTTAGCGGGTGAACGTCGGTTGTCAGCCATGCGACCTTTGGCGATTTTAGGTGACAACATCACTACGGATCATTTATCGCCATCGAACGCTATTTTAGCGACCAGTGCCGCTGGGGAGTATTTGCTCAAAATGGGCGTTCCGGAGCAAGATTTTAACTCCTATGCCACGCATCGTGGTGACCATCTAACGGCGCAACGCGCCACTTTTGCTAACCCCAAACTGTTCAATGAGATGGTGCAAGAGGAGGGCAAAGTAAAGCAAGGTTCGTTGGCGCGTATTGAACCTGAAGGCTTGGTTACCCGCATGTGGGAAGTGATAGAGACTTATATGGGTCGTAAGCAGCCATTGATCATTATTGCTGGGGCCGATTATGGGCAAGGTTCGTCACGTGATTGGGCGGCGAAAGGTGTACGTTTGGCGGGAGTTGAAGCCATTGTTGCCGAGGGGTTTGAACGGATCCATCGCACGAATTTAGTCGGGATGGGTGTTCTGCCACTGCAATTTAAAACGGGAACAGACCGCCACACACTGCAACTCGATGGTACTGAGCTTTATGATGTGGTGGGAGATATTAAGCCGGGCGTCGACTTAACCTTGGTGATCACTCGTACGCAAGGCGCAAATAAGGGCGAACAGCAGAAGGTTACGGTGACTTGTCGTTTAGACACGGCTGATGAAGTCAGTGTGTATCAGGCTGGTGGCGTATTGCAGCGTTTTGCGCAAGATTTTCTGGCTCAATGACGCTAAGGATAAAGGAGTATCAGGTGAGTAACTCATTAAAAATTCCGGCGATGTATATGCGCGGCGGCACCAGTAAGGGCGTGTTTTTTCGGCTTGAAGATTTACCCAAAGAGGCTCAGCAAGCGGGAGAGGCACGAGATCAACTGCTGTTGCGTGTCATTGGTAGCCCCGATCCTTATGGCAAACAAATTGATGGCATGGGCGGCGCAAGTTCTAGCACCAGCAAAGCCGTGATTCTCTCCAAAAGTGAGCAAGCCGATCACGATGTCGATTATCTATTCGGCCAAGTTTCGATAGACAAAGCGTTTGTAGACTGGAGCGGCAACTGCGGTAACCTTTCTGCGGCAGTAGGGCCATTTGCGATTCACAGCGGTTTTCTCGACCCAGAACAGATCCCTAATAACGGTGTAGTGACGGTTCGCGTTTGGCAAGCCAACATTGGCAAAACCATTCTTATTCATGTGCCAATTGAGCAGGGTGAAGTGCAAGAGTGTGGTGATTTCGAACTCGATGGGGTGACCTTTCCCGCCGCTGAAATTGCGGTTGATTTTCTCGATCCTGCCGATGATAGCGGTGTGATGTTCCCAACCGGAAATGTGCTCGACCAACTGCAAATCCCCGGCATGGGAACCTTGAATGCAACGCTCATTAATGCGGGCATTCCGACGATTTTTATCGATGCTCACGACATCGGTTATCAAGGTACTGAACTGCAAGAGGCGATCAACAATGATGATCATGCCTTGGCGATGTTTGAAGCAATTCGCGCTTATGGCGCTGTGAAAATGGGTTTGATTGAGCATATTGAACAAGCCCAACTGCGCCAACATACGCCTAAAGTAGCGTTTGTAGCAAAAGCGCAATCCTATTTGTCATCCAGTGGTAAAGCGGTATCGGCGAACGATGTCGATATTGTGGTGCGCGCGCTGTCTATGGGAAAACTGCATCATGCGATGATGGGAACGGCCGCCGTGGCCATCGCTTCAGCGGCCAGTGTCCCTGGAACGTTAGTGAATATGTTGGCGGGCGGTGGAGCAAAAGAATCGGTCACTTTTGGTCATCCATCCGGTACGCTGAAAGTGGGCGCTAAAGCCGTTTTACGAGAGGGTCATTGGGGAATAGAGAAAGCCAGTATGAGCCGTAGCGCGCGGGTGTTAATGGAAGGTTGGGTGCGAGTCCATCGTTAAGCCTCAAATCATGTTAAGGGAAATGTTATGTCGGCATATTTAAAGGAATATCAATGGGCTCAATCTGAACCTGAATCATTTTGGCAGGCTCAAGCTCGGCAGATTGAGTGGTTTGAGTTTCCCCAAACTATCTTACAAAAAGATGAGCATGGCATTGAACGCTGGTTTACCGATGGTGTACTCAATACCTGTTGGTTGGCGCTAGATTTCCATTGTGAACAGGGGCGAGGTGAGCAAACCGCGCTGATTTATGATTCCCCAGTGACCGGAAGAAAGCGTCAATATAGCTATACACAATTACGAGATCAGGTAGCGAAAGTAGCGGGAATGCTGGCAATGCAAGGTGTTGCTAAAGGCGATCGGGTGATCATTTATATGCCAATGATCCCGGAAGCAGTGATGGCGATGCTCGCTTGTGCACGGCTTGGCGCGATTCACTCTGTCGTTTTTGGCGGTTTTGCACCCAATGAATTAGCGGTGCGTATTGAAGATGCTGAACCGAAAGTGATCATGACGGCATCTTGCGGTATCGAAATCAATAAGATTTTACCCTACAAACCCTTAGTTGACCGTGCCATTTTAGACAGCAAATGGAAGCCGGAAAAAGTGGTGGTGTTACAACGCTCGGAGCATGTGGCTGACTTAAATAATGAGCGAGATCTAGAGTGGAATCGAGCCGTTAAAGAAGCGCCGCCGCATGATTGCGTGCCGGTTTTGGCGACCGATCCGCTTTATATTCTTTACACATCAGGTACAACAGGCAAACCCAAAGGGGTGGTGCGCGACAACGGTGGTCATGCAGTCGCGATGAAGTACTCCATGTCAACCATCTACAATATGCCTCAACAAGGTGTTTTTTGGGCTGCGTCGGACGTGGGGTGGGTAGTCGGTCACTCTTACATTGTTTATGCACCCTTGATTCACGGTTGCACCACTATTTTGTATGAAGGTAAACCGGTGCGCACACCCGATCCGGCTGCATTTTGGCGAGTGTGCCAAGAGTATAAGGTGGACGTACTTTTTTCTGCGCCTACCGCCTTTCGCGCCATCAAAAAAGAAGATCCCAATGGCGATCTACTCAAACATTATGATTTATCCACTTTAACCACTATTTTTATGGCCGGAGAACGTCTTGACCCGCCGACACTTGAATGGGTAGAACAGCACACTCAAAAGCCAGTAGTTGACCATTGGTGGCAAACCGAAACCGGTTGGGCGATTGCTGGAAATCCGATAGGGCTTGAGTCAATGCCAATTAAAGCGGGGTCAGCAACGAAACCGATTCCCGGTTATCAGGTCGAGATTCTCAATGAGCTAGGTGAAGTGATGCCCGCCAATCAACAAGGGTTTGTGGCGTTGAAACGCCCCTTACCACCAAGTTGTTTAGCGACGGTATGGCGTGATCACGAACGATTTGAGTCCGGTTACCTTGCTCAATTTGACGGTTACTATGTTTCTGGTGATGGTGGCTATTTGGATGAAGAAGGTTATCTCTTCATCATGGGGCGAATTGATGATGTGATAAACGTTGCAGGCCATCGTTTATCTACGGGGGAGATGGAAGAAATCGTCGGTGCTCATCCTGCGGTTGCCGAATGTGCTGTAGTTGGAGTGTATGACGAGCTTAAAGGGCAGTTGCCGCTAGGGTTGGTGGTGCTTAAAGATGGCGTTAAGGTGGATGAGCGCGACTTGGAACAAGAACTTGTTAACAAAGTGCGCAGTGAAATTGGTGCGGTAGCGTGCTTTAAGCATGCGTTAATTGTTGATCGTTTACCCAAAACGCGCTCTGGTAAAATTCTGCGTCGAGTCATTCGACAAATTGCCGATGGCGAAGAGTATGCTGTCCCTTCAACAATTGATGACCCAATGAGCTTGAGTGAGTTAGAAAAAGCGCTCCATCACTAGCGGCTACCCTATAGTTGACGATTAATCGAGGCGCCTCAGATGAATGAGGCGTTTTTATTGCCAATTTGCAATCCGCATTTTATTTGTTTCTCTTAGTTCCTCTGTCTTAGTTCTAAGACGAGATTAGCGCTCAATCGACCCAAAACGCTACGCATGAAGATATATTTTTTAATCACTATCTTATAGAATCACGGCCAAAGCTTTATTCATTCAGAGCGCGAAATATGTCGTTAGTTATCATAACTCCTGCTTGTGATCGTGATTTACCGCAACTGAATCAGTTGATGTATGACCTTCATCATGAGCATCACCTTGCTTGCCCTGAGCATTTCAAAACAGCAGAAGAGATTGAACAAGAAAAAAGTATTGCTCGTTATTTAGATGATCCGGAATGTTTGGTTTACGTTGCCAAAATAGACAGTCAAATTGTGGGATTTATATCGGGTCACTTTTGCGAGTTAATTTCAAGCGTGAGCAAAGCGGTACCAATCGGCAGTATTGATGAGCTTTACGTTGAGCCACAATATCGTCAGCAGCATATCGCACAGCAGTTGTTTCAAAAAATGGAGCAGACATTAAAAGAGTACGGTATTACCCAAGTCTTTGTCGAAGTGTGGGATTTTAACCAAGGAGCGCAATCTTTTTATCAACGTTCTGGTTTTTCATCGCATATACATTGGTTAAGAAAGTCAATCGATAGCAAGTAATTCGATAATAATAATCATGGATTTTTAATGTGTTAAAACAGTTTTCATTGTTGAGTGTCTGTTTGCTGTCGTTGTTCTGGTCAAGTGTTGGTGTCGCTCAACAACCCGTAACGCTACCAGATAATATTCGTGGTGCTCTATGCCTAGTTAAAGCCGATCATAAGATCGTGCTCGTTAACGAGGTGATCACCAAGCAGATTTCATTGCCAGGAGGGACGATATCTCCCGGTGAATCTCCAGAATTGGCCGCGCAAAGAGAAACATGGGAAGAAACGGGCCTTGTTGTAACGGTAGGGCGCACGTTGGGGTATACGGATACGGCTGTCGTTTACAGCTGTCGTAGTGATTCCGATGTGATTGCTTTTGAGTCAAAAAATAGCCGTAATGGACATGAGTTGCCTATTTGGTTTGCTCCTCATTATGGTGTCGAGGTTGCTAGCGCAATGCTGATCGATCCGTATCGTATTGATGCAAGTCAGTATCGTTACCCTGAGCAATGGGATCGGATCAAAACCATGTATCAAGAAGCGGATAGCCAACCCGTGATTTATGTAGAGAATCTGGTTTCTGCTGCGCCTCGGTTTCACCAAATCGAATTAGGCTGGATGATGAAATTGCAGAATACGGTCGCGGAATGGCCGTATACGCTGAGTTCGTCGATTTATCAAATCGCAGTATGGATCACCAAATTGACGGATCCTTTATTGCTGATAGTTTTATTTCCAGTGATTGCCTGTTATCTGGGTAAAGAGTCTGTTTATAAGATATTTTTTGTGGTTACCGTGAGTTCATTATTGTCATTGGTGGCTCAGCAAGGATTTGCATTACCAAGACCTCATGCCTATATACCATTGTTGGAACTTTGCCAAAGTTACGGGTACGGTTTTCCAAGTTTACCGATTGCAGTTTGGTTTGGTGTAGGGATATCACTATTGCGAGCTTTTGATCATCTCGATTTCAACCGAATGTTTGTGGGTTTTATCGTGTTGATGGGGCTATTAATGTTGGCCAAATTCTATATTGGGGAAGCCTTCATCAGCGATATGGTGATAGGTGGATTGTTGGGCGCTCTGGTTGCGTGGCACATTGTTCGTTTAGATGAACAATCTTATACCGACGTCAGAACACTGCTGGGTTCGCGTGGGGTATGGTGGGGTTTAACGATCACGGTTGCACTGCTGGTTATGATCTGGCCCTTGCCTAGTTTCACCGCTTGGTTAGCCATTTTGCT
Organism: Vibrio sp. V04_P4A5T148; assembly: GCF_963875605.1. Lineage (NCBI taxonomy): Bacteria > Pseudomonadati > Pseudomonadota > Gammaproteobacteria > Vibrionales > Vibrionaceae > Vibrio > Vibrio sp. V04_P4A5T148. The sequence goes on along the minus strand of NZ_CAWNMS010000049.1, from coordinate 6,712 downwards.
GACGGCATCGGCTTTAGTTATGACAAAGAGCACTGAACCACTACACATCACTCTTCAACGAATGTGGCTGCTGATCATTTTGTTATTAGCACTCAATCAAGTGGTGTTATTTGGTGCCACGCTCGTTTCATACAGCAGTATTTTCTCTTTAATGGTTGAAACGCTACGCTTGCCACTACTCATGCTCATCTTTGCATGGTTCATGAGAAAATGCTGTGCTTAACCTGGTTGTTTAGTTAACATCCCGATTAAAGACGCCTCGACTGAGGCGTCTTTAATGCCTATTCGTGAGACTCACCGAGTACAAATTTTTCTATAGCAACTGCCACACCATCGTCGTCGTTACTAAGTGTAATATAGTCGGCTAGCTGCTTCGTTTGTTCCATCGCATTTGCCATTGCAATTCCAAGTCCTGCGTATTGCAGCATGTGATGATCATTTTCAGCATCTCCCATACAAATAATGTGTTTAGCCTCGATCCCCAAGTGCTCGGCAATCGCTTTGACACCGACGCCTTTATTACTTTGTGTGTTTAAGAATTCAAGAAAGAATGGTGCACTTTGTACAATAGTAAACTGCTGATAGAGCTCCGGAGGAAGTTGTTCAATGGCTTTCTGTAGCAAGCTCGGCTCTGCCACAATCATTGCTTTGATGATGGGATGATCATCTTCAAGCTGTTCAAAATCCATTTCCGTGATCGGCAGTCCGTTGATTCTTGCTTCAAGCTCGGTATATTCACTGATTTTAGGCGTGATCAGACCATGAACTTGGCTAAAGGCGTGTGTATTCACGTTAAGTTGGTTAGCAAGGTTAGCGACTAATTTTGCAGAGCGGCCATCGATAATTTTGTGATGAATAATTTCACCACTGCCAATGTTTTGAACCATTGAGCCGTTGTAGTAAAGGACAAAATCCTCATTTGAGTTTAAATGCAGTTCTTGCAACTTATCGCGCATGCCATCAATAGGACGTCCAGACGCCAGCACAACTCTAACTCCTTTTTCACGAGCTTTGGCTATAGCCTGTTTTGTTCTGGCTGTGATCTGTTTTTGGCTATTGAGAAGAGTACCGTCCATATCTAAAGCGATGAGTTTATACATGACTTACCTAAATTAAGTGAAGAAGAAAGCCAGCAGCTTATGCAAGTTGAGATGTGATCGCCACTGATTTAGTCAAATTTTTACGCACGTGATGGGTTTAGTTTGACCTAAGGCAAGGCATCTATTAAGGTCAGCGACCTGCATTTTTTGATATTGAGTTAGGCTGAGTTTACGTTGTACAAAATTAATGAAATGTTTGAGACCATCCAAGGTGAAGGGGTATACACTGGTGTGCCTTCTGTTTTTATTCGTTTACAGGAGTGCCCTGTTGGATGCGCTTGGTGCGATACAAAGCAGACGTGGGATGCCACACCGCAAGACGAACGTCCTATCAATGAAGTTCTCACCAAGACACAAGATAGCCCAGCTTGGTGCTCAGTCAGTGCAGATGAGCTGGTGTTACTTTACAAAAAGCAGGGTTATAACGCCAAACATATTGTAATTACAGGTGGTGAACCATGCATTTATGATCTGCGTTCACTTGCGCAAGCATTTGAGGCAATGGGGTGTCACATTCAAATTGAAACCAGTGGCACATTCCCGGTTCAAACCTCGGCAAATACATGGGTGACAGTGTCACCAAAAATTGCAATGAAGGGCAAACTGCCTGTACTCGATTCAGCTCTGTTAAGAGCAAATGAGATCAAGCACCCCGTCGCAACGGCTAAGGATATTGAACAGCTAGATGCGTTATTGCTGCGAGCACAAGTTCCTGATTCAACGGTGATTGCTTTACAGCCCATTAGCCAGAAAGAGCGGGCAACCCAACTGTGCATTGAAACATGCATTGCGAGGAACTGGCGTTTATCGATTCAAACGCATAAATATTTAAGTATTGCCTGAGGAGATGAAAATGAAAAAAGCCGTTGTGGTATTTAGTGGTGGCCAAGATTCAACAACCTGTTTGGTTCAGGCATTAAAAGAGTTTGATGAAGTGCACGCCATCACCTTTGATTATGGCCAACGCCATAAACTCGAGATTGAGGTTGCCAGCACCTTAGCGAAAAAGTTAGGTGTAGCTGCACATAAAGTCATGGATGTAAGCTTACTCAATGAGTTGGCGATCAGTTCACTTACTCGTGACGATATTCCAGTATCACACGAGTTACAAGAGAATGGGTTACCGAACTCGTTTGTGCCGGGGCGTAACATTCTGTTTTTGACCCTTGCGGGTATTTACGCGTATCAAATAGGCGCAGATGAGGTGATTACCGGTGTTTGTGAAACAGACTTTTCTGGTTATCCGGATTGCCGAAATGATTTTGTTAAAGCGATGAACAGTGCTTTGGTGCAAGGGATGGATCGCCCATTCAACATTCGTACTCCTTTAATGTGGCTAAACAAAGCAGAAACTTGGGCATTGGCTGATGAATATGGCGCTCTCGATCTGATCAGGCATGAGACACTGACTTGTTATAACGGTATTATCGGAGACGGCTGTGGTGGTTGCCCATCATGTCAGCTGCGTAAGGCGGGTTTAAATGATTACTTATCAAGTAAAGAATCAATAATGAATGCGCTTTACAACAAGAAATCAATAGCTTAATGATTTATCGAATAACAAGTGATTTGATAAAGTGATGTGTAAATGGGTGTTCTACGCTTGGCTAATTTAAGAATTGACCAATAGAGCACCCACTCACTTTAGCTAAAGATACATTTTAGCTAGATCGGCAGGCTCGATTTCTTTACCTTCTAAGCTTGCATTCCAGTTAGTGCCAATTAATACACCATCTTCATCAAGGGTAATCAACCAATCTTCTACGAAAATATCGAGAGGAATTTCTAATACTTCGAAGTCAGACCACTCTTCAACATTGTGAGTTTGTGCATCTTCTTTGGTTGACCAAAAAGGCATAACTTCACTACTTTCAAATTCTGTCGAGTCGCATGCCAGCCAACCATCTTCATTTTTTAAGCCCCATACTAGTTGGGTCTCTTTTGTTTGTTCAATAAACAATTCTAAGTTTGCTTGAAGGTCAGCAGTTAATTTGCTCATTATCTTTATCTCATAAGGTGATGACGCGCAAGGATAGCATTTTGTGCTAGTAAACTCATTAGAATTTTAGACAGAAAAAAGGGGCGAAAACGCCCCAATCCTCGATAAATATCGATTTCAACGCTCGCGTTTGGTGAAAATGGTCCACTCTTCTTTCACCGAACCTTTGTGGCCGACGACAGTGGCGACAACTTTTCTATTCATCGCATGGCTAATATCATCATCACCATTTTCTGTCAGTTCAGTATCACCAAAACCAACAATACGGACACGAGTATGGCTAATGCCGTAACTAACAAGCGCCTTCTCGACGTTATAAGCTCGGTTTTTCGATAACTCTAAGTTATAACCTGGATTCCCAACCTTACTGGCATAACCTTGTAATTCAATCGAAGCTGAAGGGTATTGCTTGAGAAAATTGGCCATTGACCGTATTTGACTTAGAAACACAGGGTTGACTATTGCTGAATCATTCGCAAACAGAATTCTAAGCTGGAGTTGCTCTTCGGTTTTAATGAAAGTGCCACAACCATCATTATCGATCTCTGACTTCAATGGTGTTTCGGGGCACAAATCTCTGGCATTAATCACGCCGTCAAAATCATCGTCACGTAAATCGTCTATTTGATCAGCGAGTGGCATATCAATATATGGATAATCATCTCTAGCAGATGAAGTCGTCGAGGTGATAAAGAGTAAGCTCGCCATCATTGGCCATAAGTATTTCAACATGTTAGTACTCCACCGCATCATGCCACTCTTTGGGTGTATCCACTCTCAACGAACTCAACAATGACCCAGTTGCATTCATAACACGGTATTTTGCATACTGTTCATCGTATTTGGCATCGAGATAACCTTTTCTTGCTTCGAAAAGCTCATTTTCAGTATTCAACACATCCAATAGTGTTCGCTTGCCGAGCTTATATTGTTTTTCATAAGCAATAACCGTATCTGAAGCAGAATCAACATGATCGGCTAAAAATTCTTTTTGTTGTAATGTCAAATCAAGAGCGCTCCAAGATAAACGCAACCCCTCTTCAACACTACGATAAGTCCGATCTCTTAAATCTTTCGCTTTGTTCATTTGGTAGGCTGCACTGTCGGTGCGCGCAGAATCTGAACCACCATTGTACAGGTTGTAACGCATCCTAATCATGGCCGATAATTCATCGCTGCTACCTTCTATCCCACCGGCATCATCACGCCATGTTTGTGCAGCTTCGAAAGATAACGTTGGGTAATTTGTTCCCTGAGTTTGTTTATATTGAAACTTTGCGGAATCAACATCGGCTTGCGCTACTTTGATGACCGGGTGATCTTGGTAGGCTTTTTCTAAAGCGTCATCAACGGTAAAAGGCAAAGCAGAATGGTCTGCTCTAGGGAAAATTAAATCTTGAGGAGGTTGACCTACCAACCGTTTAAACTGGGTATGTATATCAAACAGATTATTCTGTGCAGCTAAAAGATTGCCATGGGCTTTAGCTAAACGAGCTTCAACCTGAGAAAGATCAGCGGTTGAACCAATGCCTGATTCCACACGCTTTTGTATATCACGATATATTTTCTTATGTACTGAGAGGTTGCTTTCAGAAAGTGTCAGTATTTCAAACGCTTTCGTTGCATCGAGATACACCTTAGTGACCTCTAATGCGATATCTTGAGCGTCAGCTAAGAGTTGGAAACGAACCGATTCGGCATCAGCCGAAGTACGATCAATATCGTTTAAAGTCGAAGAACCATCCCAAATCAGTTGGGTTAAGGTAATGGTGGCTTCTTTACGAGTAAGTTCATTTTCAGTACCAGAGGCTAAATCAACCGCTTCGTAGCCAATACCAGCATCGAGATCGATCCTTGGAAGATAAGCACCAGAAGAGGCTTCGCTATTATAGCGCTTACTCACATATTCGTTATATGCACTTTTAATATTTGGATTGGTTGCAAGCGTTATTGACACCGCTTGCTCAAGAGTCTGGCTATATACAGAGATCGGGAAGCTGAGTGCGATGGCGTAGCTCAACGTTTTCATATTCATCCAATTCACTTGGGCACTCCTCTAGGAACTTCTACTTCTTTTAAGCCGCAATAGTACGGCATTAGCTGTTGCATTATCGAGACGCTTGATGGAAAAACGCAACAAAATAGCATTAAATTCTCATCAGTAAACAGTAACATATTCATTACATTCGTGATTTTAGCAAAGAATCATACACCAAATCATCAATTAACATTTATTAAACATTGTTGATTGTTTTTATAATAAAGTACATCTTTAGTGTGATATTGATTCAAACTATAAATGTGTGACTGAAGTCTCCACCTACGTCACATAAGAAGGTGTAAAAATGGTTTTTCCTTTGTATTACAGGTGTTAAATGCTAATTTATTACCATTAGAAATGACAAATTACGTAGCAAAGATGTAGGAATGTAAACAGTCGCATCGTTGTGAATTCGGAAGTTATTAGAGGTATTATATGGAACTTGGTTCTTTTTCTTTAGGTACAACATTAACTTTCGGTCAGATGATCGTTGTGGATGCAAATGGCAATGTACGGGTGCTTCAGCCAGGAGAAAAAACCTTGCCTGGTGAAATAATCATCAGTGCCAGTAACGCTACCCAAGACGATGTAGGCAATAATAATGATGTACAAATATCAAGAGTTAACGCTGATGGTCGCAACGTAGACATAACCAATGACATCAATGAAATTTTCGCAGCATTAGAGCAAGGCCAAGACCCAACACAGCTAGGCGAAGATCTTGCAACTGCAGCGGGTGAATCGAACGGTTCAAGCCCGACGGGCTCAGTCAGCATCGCTCGCGACGCTTCGGAAACCATAGCCGCAACAGAATTCTCCACGTCAGCACTCACCGCGCTAGGCCTATCTGAAACACAAAGTTTAACGCTATTAGAAAGCTATTCTCAAAGTGCTTTAGGGTCAATTGTGACGGGCACCAACGATGCGCCAGTGGCGGCGGCGGATGTAGAGGCCGGCGCGACCGAAGGTGGCGATGTGATCAGCGGCACGGTGACGGCGACCGATGTGGATACGGCGCAGGGCGACCTGACGTACAGCCTGGTTGATGCGAATGGCGATGCGGCGAGTGCGCCAGCTGGCTTCACGTTGACAGGAAATGCTTGGACGTTCGATCCGAAAGATGCGGCTTACGACTCCCTCGCGGTAGGCGAGACGACCGACGTCGAAGTGACCGTCCAAGTTGCCGATGGCCAAGGTGGCACAGACACCCAAACGATCACCATCACAGTGACGGGCACCAACGATGCGCCAGTGGCGGCGGCGGATGTAGAGGCCGGCGCGACCGAAGGTGGCGATGTGATCAGCGGCACGGTGACGGCGACCGATGTGGATACGGCGCAGGGCGACCTGACGTACAGCCTGGTTGATGCGAATGGCGATGCGGCGAGTGCGCCAGCTGGCTTCACGTTGACAGGAAATGCTTGGACGTTCGATCCGAAAGATGCGGCTTACGACTCCCTCGCGGTAGGCGAGACGACCGACGTCGAAGTGACCGTCCAAGTTGCCGATGGCCAAGGTGGCACAGACACCCAAACGATCACCATCACAGTGACGGGCACCAACGATGCGCCA
>NZ_CAWNMS010000048.1:0-39208 GCF_963875605.1 Vibrio sp. V04_P4A5T148 | reverse complement strand
ATGTTTGTCCTAGTTGCTATCGCTTTGGCAGCCCCTCGTACAAATTCGTCATCTGATAAAGCTAATAATTTACTTTTAAAAAGGAACTAATATGAAGATTACAATTGTATCTGGTAGCCAGCGTGCAAACTCGCAAAGTTTATCAGTTGCACGTTATTTAGAGTCACTTTCTTTAGATCATTTCGATACAACAAATATTTTGGATTTGCACTCACTTAATCTTCCGTTTTGGAACGAAGGGGTTTGGAAACAAAGTGAAGAGTGGGAGCTATGGACGCCAATTTCCGAGATACTTAAACACTCGGATGCAGTGATTCTTATTACACCAGAGTGGCATGGAATGGCAACTCCAGCACTTAAGAATTTTTTGCTATTGTCTACCGATGAAGAGCTTGCACATAAGCCGGTACTCTTAGTAAGCGTATCAGCGGGCGTAAATGGCGTATATCCGATCAGTGAACTGCGCATGACAGGCAGCAAGAACAACCACGCGTGCTTTTTACCGGATCACCTAATCTTTCGCAATGTAGAAAAATTGCTCACTACTGACCACAGATGTACTGACCAAACCATGCATCAACGTAATCAGTATACAATGAAATTACTTGCCAGTTATGCTCAAGCATTGAATCCAGTACATCGTGAGATGGTATCAATGGGAAAGGCATTTCGCTATGGTATGTAATAGTAAATAAGTAATTATTATTGTTGGCAATAGTCGGCAGCTTAATTGCAAAGATGACCAAGACGACGGTAGCACTAGATTAATAATAAGTACGTTTTCAATTATATAAGAACCACATTGTAATGGATCATTACTAGCGCTCAGTCTGCCCCTCTATTGACTGTGAATTATTATGGTCCATTTTTTATTCACGGCTCTATATCTATTCCAAAGGCTCTGACTGCATTTTCTGGTCATGCTTTGCAGCCATTTGATTCATTAGAAGAGCAGATAAAATGATCCCAAGAGCCAGCCATGATGTAGTCTGAATACTATCATTAGTAACCAGCGCGGAGATTAATACGCCTATCGCAGGCACAAGATAATTAGTCATCGAAGTAAAAACAGCGCCTGCGTTCTTGATACTCATCATATAGAGATAATAAACCACTCCCGCACACATCACACCAAGATAGATCACAGCAGTAAAGGCGCTCAAAGGTGGCGATTTTTGTGTCAGTGTCATCGTTGTGGTGAGAGAAATTATAATTAATTGAATACTCGCCATAAAAAGAACATTTCTTGCCACTATCAGGGGATGTTCTTCTTTAACTCGGTTGAGCAGGAGCAAAGCAATAGCAAAGCATATCGCAGCAAATAATACTGCTAGGATGCTAATGAGACTAACTCTCGAAGATGTTGACATTAAATCTGGGTAAAAAAGGACAACTAAACCACTAAAACCCACGATGACACTTAGCAGATTACCTTTACTAATCCTAGCATTCTTTATAAACACAGGAGCAAGAAGCAGTGCATAAAAAGGTAGTGTACCCATTAATATCGCTGTTACTGAACTGCTCAACTCTTTTTGAGCAAAAGGTATAAGAATGAAAGGAATCGTTGCTTCAAGTAAACCAATGACAGCATAAAGTAGCCACTGTTTACTATCACCACTAATTCGCATGACCCGACAGATAATAAACAAAGTGATTGCACCGAATATTGCACGCAATGTACCTATCCATACTGGATTGAATGCCTCTAGTGCATTCTCTTGAAAAATAAATTGTGATCCCCAAATCAGCCCAATGGCGAGCAGAGTTAAGTAGTTTTTAAGCATAGTAAAATCCCAATACAATCAATAAGCTTTCGGTGTCAAAAAAGAGCTCTTAAATATAGTGCTATAGTCAAGCTGACTTAAATGCAATAACATCAACCTCAATTAGCATGCCGTCAAGAGCTAACTTAGGTACTGGAATTAAGGTGCTTGCGGGCAACGTATCTAACGGCCAACGTTCTTGCATCTCTTTACTCCAAATATTCAGCTTTTCACTATCATGATCAACAATAAGGACAGTGATCTTTAGAACATCCTCAAAACTAAGCTCATGGGCATTAAGCGCAATCTCTAGGTTTGATAATAAAATGCAAGTCTGATGAAGAAAATCACTACTAAGCTTATGTTCAATACCTTCACCACCACTTTGGCCCGAAATGTAAACTAGCTCTCCTTTGCTTGGTGCCTTCACTGTATGACAAAAACCAAATGGTGTTGGATTAAAAATCTCTGGTGGATTATGGAAGACTGGCTTTAGTTTTAGCATAATAATGACCTTTTATACGTTGAATTCAAAAGTAAGCAGGAGTATAAAAGTTCAAGTTAACTTGAAGTAAAGCGATAATTTGACAAAAGTTGAAATAACTGTGAGCAGAAATGATTATCTAACTATTGGACATCTAGCCGAACGTAGTGGTGTAGCAGCATCGGCTTTACGCTTTTATGAAGCTAAAGGTTTAATTGCTTCCTTTCGAACCAATGGTAATCAACGCCGTTATTTACCTTCGATGCTACGTAGAATTGCACTCGTTCAAGTAGCTCAATCTGTAGGGTTTACATTAGAAGAAATAGCAAAAGAGTTAAGCACCTTACCAATGAATCAAGCGGCCACAAAGCGAGATTGGGAGAGAGTTGCAAATAAATGGCAGCAAGACCTCGACCATAAAATAGCAAAAATCCAATTATTAAAAGACAATCTTTCAGGATGTATCGGATGTGGCTGCCTGAGTATGAAGAAATGTCACCTAATTAATCCAGAAGACAATCTTAATCAGCAAGGTCAAGGGGCGCAGAGAATCATTTGATTATACATTAGGCAACCCACTACTTTTATTAAAGCGTTTCAATTTCCTTCTCTGATAACTGTGTTTACCTAAGTTTATCGATAAGAAACCGCTCTTCTATAAAGTTGATTTTCAAAAGAATTGTTGATAAGTTGCAAAAATGAAAAACATTTCAACGCCTTCGTCATTATTTTTCTGGTGGCGCTCTATTTAGAGCGGCGCGGAATTTTTACATTCTTAAGCTGCTGGAAGGTAGCTGAGACTGTAATTTCTTTTGTATCTCCAGTAGCGATCTATTTTTACTAGGAGATATATGAATGAATACAAGTCAATACACTGAAAAATCGGAAGTAATTTTAACTGGCGATAGAGCTACTGGCCCATTGCACCTGGGGCATTATGTCGGCTCTTTAAAACAACGGGTCGCTTTACAAGATATTCACGAGCAAACAGTTCTTGTTGCTGATATGCAAGGTCTTACTGATAATGCTCACAATCCGAAGAAAGTATCATCTAATATTCTTAATGTCGTCGCGGATTATCTCGCTGTTGGTATCGATCCCTGTAAAACTACAATTTGTCTTCAATCACAACTCCCTGCTCTTGCTGAATTGACTATGTACTACAGCAATCTTGTGACAATCAGTCGATTAGAGCGAAACCCAACGGTCAAAAGTGAAATACAAAGCAAAGGCTTTGAACGATCAATTCCGGCTGGTTTTTTAACCTACCCTATATCTCAAGCAGCTGATATTACTGGCTTTAACGCAACATTGGTTCCAGTTGGGGATGACCAGTTGCCAATGCTTGAACAAACTAATGAGATAGTTAGAAAGATTAATTTATTAGCAGGACGAATCGTTTTGAACGAGTGTAGACCCTTGTTAAGCAACGCATCACGTTTACCTAGCACAGATGGTAAAAATAAGATGTCTAAGACGATGGGAAATACCATTAATCTTGGCGCTACTGAAAAAGAGATCTCTGCTGCAGTAAGGTCTATGTATACCGATCCTAACCACCTAAGAATCGAAGATCCTGGTGCTATTCAAGGCAATATCGTATTTACTTACCTCGATGCATTTCACCCTGATCAAAATCATATCAACCAACTAAAAGAACATTATCAACGTGGCGGACTTGGAGATGGAACAACAAAAAAAGTATTAGAGGAATGCTTACAAGATATGCTCAGACCAATAAGGGAAAGAAGAGCTGAGTTTTTAAGTGATAAGGCTCAACTGGTTGATATTTTAGTGAAGGGAAGCAAAATCTCTAGAGATAAAACAACGGAAGTACTTTTTGATGTTAAAGATATCTTTGGACTAAATATTTTCTGAATAATTTGTTTTCAATAGCCAACTTCAAGAAGATCATTAGGTGAAACTCTCGAGGTTGAAGCTATTTCCTATATTCTTTATAGTTTAAATTATGCGAATTTAGTGGAAATAGTTCGTGTCGGTAACCCCATTTCTGTCCGTACGACCTGAAGTCGTATTAAGTGTGGCTCTCCACGATAAGAGGGAATTAGTTTCGTGAGCGTTGGGTGTATGTCATTTATGATAATGGATGAAGTTTGCTAAAACAGTTTTGTCCAGAACCTTCACTGTGGGCACTTCGTAACTCACCTTTGTCCAAAAATCGTTTTACAGCCTAACAAAAAGGCGAACTTCTCAGTTCGCCTTTATTATTGAATATTGATTACAAAGTCAGTCACAACCTAAAATGATGATCATAAACTGTGACGACGAGCCATCAACATCAGCATCTACTCTTGGTAGTTATCGATACTTGGGCATGAGCAGACAAGGTTACGGTCACCGTAAACGTTATCGACGCGGCTCACGGTTGGCCAGTATTTTGATGCCTGAGTATGAGCGGATGGGAAGCAAGCCGTTTCACGAGAATATGGGTGAGCCCATGCTTCACTTGCGAGATCCGATTGTGTATGCGGCGCATTCACTAACGGGTTGTCGGCTAATGGCCATTCGCCTGATTGAACTTTCTCCATTTCGGCGCGAATCGCAATCATCGCCTCGCAGAAGCGATCCAATTCGGCTAAGTCTTCCGATTCGGTTGGTTCAATCATCAAGGTGCCAGCAACAGGGAATGACATCGTCGGTGCGTGGAAGCCATAATCCATCAAACGTTTAGCAATATCTTCTTCGCTGATACCGGTCGCTTCTTTAAGCGGACGAATGTCAATAATGCATTCGTGCGCTACGCGGCCGTTACTACCACGGTAAAGAATAGGGTAGTGTGGGCGCAGTCTTTCCATCACATAGTTAGCATTTAAAATAGCGACTTGAGTAGCCGTGGTTAAGCCTTCTGCACCCATCATGGCAATATAAGCCCATGAGATAGGTAAAATAGAAGCGCTGCCTAAATCGGCCGCAGATACTGCGTGATCGCAGCCTTCAACTCCCCCTTCAATATGTCCCGGTAGGAAAGGCGCTAGGTGAGATTTTACACCAATCGGTCCCATACCTGGGCCGCCACCGCCATGAGGAATACAGAATGTTTTGTGTAGGTTGAGGTGAGAAACATCAGAGCCAATAAAGCCCGGATTGGTTAAACCAACTTGCGCGTTCATGTTGGCGCCATCAAGGTAAACTTGGCCGCCCGCGGCGTGAACCATGTTACACACTTCTTTAACTTGTTCTTCGTAAACGCCGTGTGTTGAAGGATAAGTGATCATGATGCTAGAGAGGTTCTCTTTATGCTTCTCAATTTTGTCTGCGAGGTCTGCGATATCAACGTTGCCGTTATTATCACATTTCACGACCACCACCTTCATCGAAACCATTGAAGCGGTTGCAGGGTTGGTGCCGTGTGCTGAGCTCGGAATTAAGCAGACGTTACGGTGCCCTTCACCACGGCTTTTGTGGTAGCGCTGAATCGCTACAAGCCCTGCATATTCGCCAGAAGCACCGGAATTTGGTTGTAGCGAGAAGGCATCATAGCCTGTGATTTCACAGAGCTTTTCTTTTAAATCCTTAGCGAGAGCGGCGTAACCTGCGGCTTGCTCTTTCGGTGCAAATGGGTGGATTGAACCAAATTCTGGCCAAGTTACAGGGATCATCTCGGCTGAGGCGTTCAGTTTCATGGTGCAACTGCCAAGCGGGATCATGCCGTGAGTTAATGAAAAGTCTTTATTCTCAAGTTTTTTCAAATAACGCATCATTTGCGTTTCGCTGTGATAGGTGTTGAACACAGGATGCGTTAGGAAGCGAGATTGACGACGGCAGTGTTCTGGAATCGCTGCAAATTCGTTGGCGGCGATTTCTGCCGACAGCGCGCTTACCGATTGCTTAATATCGAAAACCGCAAACAGGGTTTCAAGATCAGTTGTGGTGGTGGTTTCATCCAAACTGATGCCCAATTGGTCATCAAATCGGCGTAAGTTGATGTCGGCTTGCTGCGCTTTTGCGTACAGAGCTTGAGTTTGAGCGGCGCTCTTTAAGGTAATCGTGTCAAAGAAGCTGTTATGCACCAATTCGTAACCCGCTTGAGTTAAGCCTGCCGCTAGAATTGCAGTCATATGATGAGTACGGCGCGCAATGGTGCGCAACCCTTCTGCGCCATGATAGACCGCATAAAACGAGGCCATATTAGCCAGCAGAGCTTGCGCGGTACAGATGTTCGAGGTCGCTTTTTCGCGGCGAATGTGCTGCTCGCGAGTTTGCATTGCCATGCGCAGTGCTGGGTTACCTTTGGCGTCAATCGACACTCCGATCACGCGGCCGGGCATAGTGCGTTTGTGCGCTTCACGCGTGGCCATAAAGGCGGCGTGTGGGCCGCCGTAACCCATAGGGACACCGAAACGTTGAGCTGAGCCAATCACGACATCCGCGCCCATTTCACCCGCTGGTTTCAGCAAGGTGCTGGCCAGTAAATCCGTGGCAACAGTAACCAAGATTTTATTGGCTTGCGCTTTAGCAATCAGGTCGCTTAAATCACGCACTTCACCTGTGGTGCTCGGGTATTGCAGCAGCGCGCCAAACACATCTTGTTCAGGCAATGAGTCGAGTGCGCCGATTTGTACCTCAAAACCGATAAATTCAGCGCGAGTTTTTACCACTTCAATGGTTTGTGGATGAACATCGTCCGCCACAAAAAAGACGTTACTTTTGCTTTTTCCTGCGCGTTTACACAGTGTCATTGCTTCGCCAGCGGCCGTTGCTTCATCGAGCAGCGACGCGTTGGCAATATCCATTGCTGTTAAATCCATCACCATTTGTTGGTAGTTAAGCAGCGACTCCAAACGACCTTGAGAGATTTCTGGCTGGTAGGGTGTGTAAGCCGTATACCAGCCCGGATTTTCCAGTACGTTACGCAAAATGACGTTCGGCGTGAAGGTGTTGTAGTAACCTTGACCAATGAACGTGCGTTTAATCTGGTTTTGATTGGCAAATACTTTCATCGCGCTGAGCATATCGGCTTCGCTTTTAGGCGCAGCAAGGGACATTGGGCTTTCTAAACGAATTTGCGCAGGAACGGTTTGTTCGATTAACGCGGCTAAGCTTTCGGCGTTAATCGCGTTGAGCATTTTTTGTTGATCGGCTGGGTTGGGTCCGTTGTGGCGTGCAACAAACTCATTTTCGGTACTTAACTGGCTAAGCAGTGGGCTGTGAAGTAATTCAGTCATTTCCTTTACCTTTTCAAAGATCGTGTGCGACCTTAAAAAAAAGCCGCCCATACTGGGCAGCTTTGATCCGTGATGGGCTAATTAATCTTCTTCGATAGAGTTTTGGTACTCTTCTGCATTTTTTAGATTGTCGAGTTCAGAAGCATCAGACATCTTCACTTTCACAATCCAGCCACCTTCATACGGTTCTTCGTTGATGAGTTCTGGGCTATCTTCTAACTCTTCGTTGATTTCAACGATGACACCTGTAATCGGTGCGTAAATATCTGAAGCGGCTTTGACCGATTCAACCAGAGAAAAACTGTCTCCAGCATCAATTTCTGCATCTACTTCAGGTAGGTCAACAAACACGACGTCACCAAGCATCTCTTGCGCATGCTCAGAAATACCGATGGTCACTGTGCCGTCACCGTTGTCGCGCACCCACTCGTGGCTATCTGCAAACTTCAGTGTATTGTCCATTGCTTTATCTCCAAAAAAGTATCGTATTGATTTGAACTTGTGTTTAATTTAAAAAGGCTATTGGTAGAGTGGGAAGCGTTGGCACAGCGCTTTAACTTGTTTGCGCACACGTTGCTCAACATCACTGTTTCCTTCTGGGCTCACAACAAGGCCATCGAGAACATCGCCAATCCACTCACCGATGAGTTTGAATTCTTCACGACCAAAACCACGGCTGGTTCCAGCTGGCGTACCTAAACGAATACCCGAAGTAATCATAGGCTTCTCGGTATCAAATGGGATGCCATTTTTGTTACATGTGATTCCTGCACGCTCTAATGCTTGTTCGGCGATATTCCCCTTCAGCCCTTTAGGGCGAAGATCAACAAGCATGAGATGAGTGTCAGTCCCGCCAGTCACAATGTCACAACCGCGAGTTTGCAATACTTCGGCGAGAACTTTTGCGTTATCGATCACCGAATCAATATAACGATGAAACTCAGGGCCTAACGCTTCGCCTAGTGCTACCGCTTTGGCCGCAATTACGTGCATTAACGGGCCACCTTGCAGGCCGGGGAAAACCGCCGAGTTAATTTTTTTGCTGATCTCTTCGCTGTTGGTTAAAACCATACCGCCTCGTGGACCGCGCAAGGTTTTATGTGTGGTGGTCGTGACAACGTGGGCATGCGGCAATGGGCTTGGGTGAGCACCAGTGGCGACTAATCCGGCAATATGCGCCATATCGACCATTAAGAGCGCGCCCACTTCATCAGCAATGGCTCGGAATTTGGCAAAATCAATCACGCGAGGAATGGCAGAGCCGCCCGCAATGACCATTTTGGGCTGATGCTCTAACGCGAGGCTGCGTACATCATCATAATTGATTTCTAAGGTCGTGCTATCGACACCATATTGGATAGCATTAAACCACTTACCAGAGAGAGCAGGCCGAGCGCCATGAGTGAGGTGGCCTCCGGCATCCAGAGACATACCTAAAATCGTGTCACCCGGTTGCAGTAAAGCCAGCATCACCGCGCCATTAGCTTGTGCGCCTGAATGCGGCTGCACGTTGGCGTATTGACAATGGAATAGGGATTTTGCACGTTCAATCGCAATGGTTTCAACGGTATCAACGTGTTCGCAACCACCGTAATAGCGACGGCCGGGGTAGCCTTCTGCATATTTATTGGTGAGACAAGTACCTTGCGCTTGCATAACGGCTTTTGAAACGATGTTTTCTGAGGCGATCAGCTCAATTTGTTCATTTTGGCGCACGTATTCGGCTTGAATACCCGCAAAGACAGCATCATCAGTGGCAGCAAGGTTGGTTGAGAAAAAGCTCTCAAGGCAGTGGTTGGGGTAACTTTTGTTCACGTTGGTATTCATGGTAGATGACCTTCCAATAATCCGACGAATTGGCTAAACATTCCGTCATTCCTTTTTAGTGGCTGCTTTATTATTAAGCCGTTAGGCGACAACAAAACAGGGTGTCAGTTATCCTTAAACTGGATTGCAACCCCAACAATACGGGGTGAAAAGCCACTTAAACCTTGTTAAATCCCTAACCGCAATAAGTGGTAAACTGCATCTCTTTATCTAACAAGTCAGTAACATACTCTTTGACTTATAAACAATCAATCAAAAATTTCCTATAGGAAACATGGTTTCTTTTTTTGTAAGCAAGAGCACGCTTTATTTACGTTCCGCCTCTTTAACCTTGCGTTGGCTTTATGCCACAATGATGGCCGAAATCAGGAAGATAACAATCGAGGGAAAGCATGTCTGAAGACATTTATGATGAGTACCCATCGTTGACCTTGGCCAAGGAAACTGGTGAACAAACGATCGAACCGCTTAAGCTTGGGCAACGTATTAAAGAGATCCGCTCTAAGCTCGGGATTACGCTAGAAGAGGCGAGCCAGCGGACAGGATTAGCTCGATCTACATTGAGTAAAATCGAAAACGAACAGATTTCTCCAACCTACCAAGCGATGCAAAAACTCGCTCATGGATTGCAGATTGATATGCCTCAACTATTTGAGCCACCAAAGAAAATTGTGGCAACAGGTCGTAGGGATATTTCTCGTATTGGGCAGGGCAAGCCGCATCCCACCCCAACTTACGAGCATGAATTGCTCGCCACGCAGCTCTCTAATAAGAAAATGATGCCGTTTAAAAGCCGAGTGCGAGCTCGTGCATTTGAAGAGTACAGTGACTGGGTTCGTCACGATGGTGAGGAGTTTTTGTTGATCCTCACGGGTGAAGTTTTGTTCTATAGCGAATTTTATGAACCGGTTCGATTGGCGGAAGGTGATAGCGTTTATTACGACGCTAACATGGGGCACATGCTGGTCTCTGTCAGCGAAGAGGATGCATTGATTTTGTGGGTTACGGCAAAATGAGTGTGAAAACGCGAAGTTTCTTATAGTAACAGCAATCGTTTGCTATTTGTTGGCTTTGCCCTCTGTAGTGTGCTTTTAATCACTTTTAGCTCAGGCGATGGTAAGCATCTCGCGACTTTTAATTGTGATTGGGTTGTTAGTTTTGACAATTCATCTTGTTTTGAACTTGTTAATCCGTCCGAACGGGCGCATTCTTGTTCACTATTGGAAACATGGTTTCCTCTTCTTTGGACATAATAGCCAAAATTTGGTGGTGAATTCCCTGCTGGGTCGGCTGAAATGGAGATAAAAATGACTCAAGAACATGCAAATCAAACACTACTCACTACTCCTTTACATGCGCTGCACATCGAAGTTGGAGCGAAAATGGTGCCATTTGCTGGCTATGACATGCCCGTTCAGTACCCATTAGGGGTAAAGAAAGAGCATTTGCATACTCGCGAGGCGGCTGGTTTGTTTGATGTTTCGCATATGGGCCAACTTCGTTTGCATGGAGCCAATGCTGCGCAAGCATTGGAGTCATTGGTTCCGGTCGACATTATTGACTTACCAGCAGGCAAGCAGCGTTACGCCTTTTTCACCAATGCACAAGGTGGCATCATGGATGACTTGATGGTTGCTAACCTTGATGATCATCTGTTTGTTGTGGTTAATGCGGCTTGTAAAGCACAAGATATTGCTCATCTACAAGCACATTTGCCACAAGGTGTTGAGCTCGAAGTCATTGACGATCGCGCGCTGTTAGCGCTGCAAGGGCCAAAAGCCGCTGAAGTGTTAGCTCGCCTGCAACCACAAGTGATGACGATGCACTTTATGGATATTCAGCTAATGGACATCGACGGTGCTCAATGCATTGTCAGCAGAAGCGGTTATACCGGTGAAGATGGTTATGAAATTTCTGTACCGGCAGAGCAGGCCGAAGCATTGGCGCGTAAACTGACCTCTTATGAAGAAGTGGAATGGATTGGTCTGGGCGCGCGCGATTCACTGCGTTTAGAGTGTGGTTTGTGCCTTTACGGGCATGATCTTGATACCAGCACAACGCCAGTTGAAGCGAGCTTGTTATGGGCGATAAGCAAAGTGCGTCGTGCTGAAGGTGAGCGTGCGGGTGGTTTCCCGGGTGCAGACATCATTCTTGGGCAGATCGAAAGCAAAGATGTTGCACGTAAACGTGTAGGTTTAGTGGGGTTAACTAAAGCGCCAGTACGTGAAGGAACGGAGCTATTTGACGCCGATGGCCAGCATATAGGCGTAGTGACCAGTGGTACAGCGGGACCGACGGCCGGAAAGCCCGTGTCTATGGCTTATATCCGAGCTGATTTATCAGTGATAGGCACAGAAATTTTTGCTGATGTGCGCGGAAAAATGCTGCCAATAGTGGTTGAGAAAATGCCGTTTGTGGCTCAGCGTTATTATCGCGGCTAAAGCATCATAAAATGTAATAAAAGTGCATTTAAAGATGTTTCATATCGATAACGGATTAAGTACTATCTGGGTTCAAAGTGATAAGGAATGACATGATGAACAAATGGGTAGTACTTTTATCTTCGCTCGCCGTTTCTGGCAATGTGTTCGCCGTTGATGCTCAGCCCTACATAGTAAACGGCTCGTACGCAAGCGTGACGAATTTTCCATCCATGGTGAGCTTATTTTGGGATAAAATTGATTATACAAGGGAGTATGGTAATTATTGTGGAGGGTCACTACTCAATAACCAATATGTATTGACCGCCGCACACTGTATTTATGGTAGTAGCTCAACGCAGCTTTTTACCTCGGTTGTCCCTAAGCTGCAAGTTGAAACAGATTTTCCGTACAATATACTAGAAAAAGTACGAGTGGCAGAAATCTATTATCCATCAACCTATAACAGCACCACCTTATTTGATGATATTGCGATCCTTAAGTTAGAAATTCCACTAGCAACGGTGTCATCTGCTGATTACTTAAACTTACCAGTGAGTTCTGATTACCGAGACATTAGCAACAATTTTATTGCCGTGGGACATGGTAATACCGCTTCTAATGTTGATAATTCGGCCTCTCTTTTAAAAACCACACTCACCTATGTCCCTAATGAATATTGTAATGCTTATAACGTCTCGACAGCCAACAACTTATGCATGAAAGGGATGCCACCAATAAACAATATTACTGGCTTAGCGAATGCTACATGTTAAGGAGACTCTGGCGGACCTTTATTTTGGTATGATGGCAATCGAAATATCCAAGTTGGTATAACAAGTTTTGGGCCAACAACTTGCGGTGATCCTAGTTTTGCTCCAACTTCCATCTTTACCGAGGTTGTCAAATATAGGACGTGGATTGATAGCGTAGTTGCAGGAATTGAACCACCAAAATTTGTCGCAACAGAAGCGAAACGCCAAGCTTATTTAAACCCACCTTCTGACAGTGGCGGTTCATTCGGCTGGTGGTCTTTACTACTGATGTTTATCCCCTTCATTCGTAGACGTTGAACCCTTATTGATTTCGAGCGACCTGTTTAGGTCGCTTTTTTATTGCCTTTTTTGAGCAGGTTCCACTTAGGGCGCTAAACTTGAAAGTGATACACGCGTATCTTTCTAGATGAGTGACGAGGTGATGGATGTACAAATGGATACTGTTCAGTGCGATGCTATCAGCAAATGCTTATGCGGTTGATTTCCAGCCTTACATTGTGAATGGTTCGGATACCAGCAGTGCCACTTACCCTTCTTTTGCTAGCCTTTTATATCAAAACAGCGCTCAGCATAGTAGCAACAGTTTTTGTGGGGCGAGTATCATCAATTCACAGTTTATTTTGACGGCAGCTCATTGTATCTACGGTAAAAAAGATACCATGCTTTATACGGTGGTCGTGCCTCAGTTGGATAATGTGGCCGATTTCCCCTACGGGAATATCCAGATATCGCGCGCGGCGGCTTTTTATTACCCCAGTACTTACATCAATTCGTCCAGCGCACTCTGGCGTGATGACATTGCGATTATCAAGCTCGAAACACCGCTCAATGTGGCGGACTATTCTGCGCTACTCAATACTCAGTTAAATAATGATTACCCTGCTGGCAATAATTACAAAGCGATTGGTCATGGCTACGTGGCGGGTAATGTCGAGAGTTCAAATACTCAGTTACAAGAAACGAACCTCACTTTTGTTAGTAATGCCGTCTGTAGCGCTTTTTATGGCTCGGCACTGACCTCAAAGCAGATCTGTTTTGATGGTGCGGTAAGCGGTGCTTATAAAAACTCCACTTGTTCTGGCGATTCAGGTGGACCTGTCTATTGGTTTAATGGCTCGCAATACATTCAAATTGGTTTAACCAGCTTTGGGCCTTCATTATGTGGTGATATTAACCAACCGACCACCTCGGTATTTACGGAGCTTTATGATTATCAGAGCTGGATTCGGCGCGTTCTTACAGGTGCAGAGGTGCCTAAATATTATGTTGCCACTCAAAATGGGGTACGTGTTCTGATTGATACTCAAACTGTTGCCCCTCAAGAGGAGAGCGGTGGCAGTTTGAGTATCCTAGGGTTGACTCTACTGCTGTTATTTCGCTTTCGGGCGCATAATAATTTTGGTTCGTCTGTTGTGGTGATTAAAAATTTGCTTGGCTCTCAACGTCATCTCTTGTGCGGTGATTCGGTTTGCCGTTTGCTCTATGTTAAACAACGCATCGATGCCGTACCCGTGCAGTGAATAACGTTGAATAAACCAATTCATCTGCTTGGGGTCGTCTGTGAGTGGTTTGAGATCGGCAATCAATTGTTTTGCTGCGGTGAGCGTTTCCTCTTCCGTTATTTCGACGGATAAACCGTCAATCAGCTTATCAATGGCTTGCTCTGCGGTGTCGACATCATTGGATGAAATCTCAACGCTAAATAGCCAATCGTTGTGTGGTTCACTATCGGCTGAAACCGCAAAGGCATTAGGAGCATAATCCAGCCCTAGCTGTTCACGCACCTGACTCACCATGCGGCGGTTTGCCACACGCCACAACATATCATCCATAAAGATAGTAGTAGCCGATTTGTGTTCCGGGTCGTTACTGATCACTCTGGCAAGATAGGCACTGCTTTTTTCATCGTTGATCGCCATGTCGATTCGAGGCTGAAAGTCTGCGCGATAATCAATGCGATAATCGACCTCAGGTGCAGAGCTGAAGGTTAATGACGCTACATAGGTACGCAATAGCGGTTTCAGTTCGGCTGGTTTAATGTCTGCGGTAATAAAGAGTTTAAAGCCTCTATTTTTCTTAAAGAGATCATCATGGGTTTGCATCACTTGTTCAACATTCACCGTATTGATGTCCGATCCTTCGTATAACCAATGAGTGGTGTCCGGCAGATAGCTATTGCGATTAATGGCGAGCGCCATCTGGCCAATGGGTGAGCGAAGAAAAGTATCTCGATTTTGCTTAAACTCTTGTTTTGTTAACTGCAGATGGCTGTCGTCGATGTTGATGGCGGTCATCGCCGTATAAAGGGCAGCAAACGCTTCGGCTAACTCATCTTTAGATGATTCAAGGCTGATACCATGCGACGTAAAGTCGATGTAGGGATTCAATATGATGCCGTGTCTTCTCAGGTGATTATCCAACTGAGAGCCGCTAAAGTTACCAATTCCACCGCGTATGGCACTCGGAATAAGCACTTCAGAAGCTTTACGCAAATCGGGCTCTAAGCTTGCTTTACCACCAAGGCTTGCCAAAGAGGCATACACTTTTTCCCCTGCGTTAATGTCTCTGCGATACCACACTTCAACACCGTTACTTAGCGTCCAAGTGGTGATATCCATCGACTCTTGAAGTTGAGATTCTGACAAAATGGCACCTATTTGCGTAGGTGTCACAAAAGCTTGATTGACCTCTTGTAGTAGCGGTGGCTGCCCTTTTTGGGCAAACAGGGTTTTGAGTGTTGGCAGTGTCGCGACGACGAATTCTTTGTCTTCACTTTTATCCAACCCAATATTGATCTGGTAGTCGCTAGACAATAATTTGCGAAGGTGTTCATCGAGTATGGCACTGTTGGTGGTCGAGATAAATTCGGTTAACGTCGAACGTCGGTCTAAATGCGACTGGATCGGTTGATCCAATGTGCGCGCCAGCGTTTTTTCTTCGACTAAATCTATCGCGGTGGCTTTTTGCCAATTGTTATCGAAGTTCGCTAACATCTCTTGATACTGACGGAAAATCGCCTGAAACTCTTGCTCACTCACACCATGATCACGCAATGCAGCAAGTGTGGAGAAGAAGAGATTTTGCGATGCTTCTCTTGAGTCCACTGGAAACCCGACCTCTGCAAACGAATAGCGCTGGGTTTCAAACGGGATAGTTTGGGAATAAATCCAAAGTGCCGGAAGGTTGG
This sequence comes from Vibrio sp. V04_P4A5T148, assembly GCF_963875605.1. Taxonomy (NCBI): domain Bacteria; kingdom Pseudomonadati; phylum Pseudomonadota; class Gammaproteobacteria; order Vibrionales; family Vibrionaceae; genus Vibrio; species Vibrio sp. V04_P4A5T148. Next base: position 23,562 of record NZ_CAWNMS010000048.1, on the reverse strand, counting down.
CGTCACTGAAATTGCTGGATAACCGCTGTTGTATCAATTGCTGGGCGATATCATCGAGCCACCACTGGGCTTGTTGTTCACGGCTGGCTATTTTTTGCTCGCCACGGTCGATGAATAGGCTAATGTTCGGTGAGTCATTGGCACCAATGTAACCCACAAAATCTGTATTATTGGCCGTAATGCTGTGATTTCTAGTCGGCATTGGCGTGCTGCCTTTTTCCCAGCTCGCGAAGTGTTTTTCTATCAATGCCGTGGCTTGCTCTAATGTGATATTGCCGGCGATAACGATTTCGGTAAGCTGTGGCTGATACCAAGTGCGGTAAAAATCGGCAATCCCTTCGGGTGTCGCTTGGTTTACGCTCTCTTTGGTGCCCAAGGGATCATGTTGTGCATATAAAGTATTAGCAATCATGTGCTCATAAACGTTTTGAGCGTAGCTCTTCTCCTCTTTACGTGAAAAACGAAACTCGCCCATGATCACGCGTTTTTCATTTTCAACCGATGTAGGAGTAAGCTCTATACCATCGGCAATATCTCTAAACCAGATCAGAGCTGGCTCTACCGCTTGGTTATCGGGTAAATCCAGTTTGTAAACCGTTTCTTGATAAGCAGTATAAGCATTGATGTCAGGGCCAAAACTGACACCTGATTGCTCAAAGGTTTTGATCGCATCATTTCCGGCATAATGAGCGCTGCCATTAAAAGCCATATGCTCAAGAAAATGAGCGTAGCCCTGTTGCTGATTGTTTTCTTGAAATGCCGCTGCGTGAACAATCAAGCGGATGGAAACGGGTTCTTTTTGATTGGGATAAATGTGGTATTTCATGCCATTGGCCAGCTCGGCGCTCGCCCAATAGGGATCTTCTTTGATCGGAGTGAATGCTTGATTTGAAGCACATCCCAACAGAAATAAGCAACTAACGAATAGTAGACGATATATTTTCATAACAACCTCGACATGTATTTGGTGGCAATATACGTCATGAGGTTTGAATTATTTTGGGGAATGTGACTGTCAACTCAGGTTTTGAGAAAGAAGTTTCAATTTTTTCGTAACAATGAATGTTATTAATTACATTGTGTAATTTAAGTGTTAACAGAGTGATGTTGATTGAAACGAGTTTGACCACTATTGCTACATTTTGCTCAATCTGGGATTGAATCTTTATACTTTTTATATGCCTATCCTTGGTTTTATACATTTTCTTTAAATCTATCTGATTACTATGAGGTGAGCATAGTTAGATAGGATGCCCATTTAGGGCAATATTGAAATGAAACAACCACAAAAAAGTACCGCTTCGCTTGCACTATTAGCCGTAGGTATCGTTTATGGCGATATTGGCACTAGCCCGTTATATGCACTAAAAGAGGTGTTTTTTAGTCACCACCCATTACCGATCAATTCATTGAATGTACTTGGCATCCTCTCTTTGGTGTTTTGGACATTTGTGTTGATCGTCTCGGTGAAATATTTAATGCTCATCACTCGTGCGCATAAACATGGTGAAGGTGGTATTTTAACTTTATCTGCAATTGCTAGAGAGCATTGCCCAGATTCACTAAAGCCTTTGGTGTTATTACTTGGGTTATTAGCCACCGGGTTCTTTTTTGGTGAAGCGGTAATAACGCCGGCTATGTCAGTACTGTCTGCTGTGGAAGGTATCGCGGTGGTGGAGCAAGATTTCGCACCATTCGTGCTACCGATTGCAGTAGGAATTATCGTGATTCTGTTTGCAATTCAAGCATTAGGCACCGAACGTATTGGGCGATTTTTTGCGCCGGTAATGGTTATATGGTTTCTCTCGCTGGGCGTTTTAGGGTTTAACGCTATCATTGAGCAACCACAGGTATTAGTCGCAATCAATCCTTATTACGCGTTTCATTTTATCGCCGAACAGGGGGTAAATACGTTGATCATTCTTGGCGTCGTCGTGCTGTCAGTGACTGGCGTTGAAGCCTTGTATGCCGATATGGGACACATTGGTATTAAGCCAATCCGTCTTGCTTGGTTTATGATTGTGTTACCCAGTTTATTGCTTAACTATTTTGGGCAAGGGGCTTATCTGTTGGTTTCTCAAGGTGTTACAGGTCAAACCTTTTTTGGTTTAGTGCCTAATCTGTGGCTATGGCCTGTGATCATTTTGGCTACCTTAGCGGCCGTGATTGCCTCACAAGCGGTGATTTCAGGGATCTTTTCATTAACTCGTCAAGCAATGAACTATGGTTATCTCCCGCCACTGAAAATTACCCATACGTCAGAGCACTCTCAAGGGCAAATTTATGTTCCAGCAGCCAATGTGTTGCTGTTTGTCGCTGTGCTATTTGTGATGATGCGTTTCCAATCATCGGCTAACTTAGCCGCCGCTTATGGCATCGCCGTAACGGCGATCATGACCATTTCTTCATTATTGATTGTGATTGTGGCACGTTATTACTGGCAATGGCATCGGGCGCATGTTTGGTTGCTAGGAGTGATATTTGTTAGCTTAGATGTCTTTCTCTTTGTCTCAACATCGACCAAATTGAGTGATGGTGGCTGGTTGCCGATTTCGCTAGGTGGTCTTATCTTTGCTGTGATGTCTATTTGGCAGCAGCAGAAGCAGCGTTTACTTGACGTGTCGGGCAGTGATTTGTCGCTTTCTGCCATGATTGCTTCTCTTGAAGGGGAAACATTTCGTCGTACTCAAGGTAATGCCGTCTACCTTTCGCGTGTCAGCCATCATGTCCCTCGCTCTTTGGTGCATAATTTGAAATACAATAAAACGCTTCATGAGCGTAATATATTGATGACGTTTCAGTATGAATCACAGCCTAAAGTGCATCCTTGTCGCCGAGCAGAGATCGAGCAGTTGTCAGAAACGTTTTGGCAAGTGATCATCCATACGGGCTATCAGGAAGTACCAGATATTGAACAAGTGATGCACTCCTGTTCGCTTAAAGGGCTGCATCTACATCCCAATGAGACTATTTTCTTGCTCTCTGCTGAGCGTATTCAGGCGCAGAAAGTGGGCCTATGGCATGATTTCAAAGCGCGGTTATTTATCTTAATGAGCAAACATGCGCTGCGTACGGCAGAGCGGCTTAATATTCCTTCCGATCGTTTGATTGAGATGGGCGTCTATCGAGAAATTTAATGTCTTGATTGCATTGTGTTGCGGTTCAGCGCACCGACTCATTGAGCTTAAAGCAAGAACCATCAACTCATGTAGAAATAAGCCGTTTCTTTATCAAGGAACGGCTTATTTCTTAGCTGTGTTATTCAACGTTTTTGCCAAGCGCTGCATACAGTGGCCAGTCACCTTGCTTAACCAGTGCCTTGGTGTATTCGGCGCTCTGCGCAAGATCATAATGGTGCTCAATGCATGGAGAATAAGCGACAACCAATGATGGCCCCTTATGTTCCCCAGCCGCTTGTAGCGTTTTGATCGTGTGGTTCATATTGGCCGCTAAAGCGATTCTTGCCACATAAATACCGGGCAGGTTTTGGTAAAGAGCAACCAAATCTTTGGCGGGATTTGGGTTGGGTAAACTACACAGTTTGGCTGTTTTTCCTTGTGGGGTTGATTTGGATTTTTGCCCGCCAGTGTTGGCATAGCATTGAGTATCGAGTACTAAGATATTGATGTTTTCACCGCTGCGTAACACATGGTCAAGGCCGCCAAAACCGATGTCATAAGCCCAGCCATCGCCACCTATCAGCCATACCTGCTTTTCAATCAAATAATCAAGTAATAGCTTTAATTCGGCATGCTGAGTGTCTGACGTTAAGCTTGATTTTATCTTGCTCAGTTGTTGTCGACGCTCATCAACGTCAGTGAGTAACTCATTGCTGCCGTGAAGGGAGTGTTGAGCAAAGGCCGTTTGTGCTCGCGCCCCTAAGGCTTTGACGGCTAATCGCATTCCCAGCCCAAATTCCGCGTTATCTTCAAATAGGCTATTGGCCCATGCAGGTCCTCTTCCTTGGGCATCTTGGCTATAGGGTGTTGTGGGCAAATTGCCACCAAAAATGGAAGAGCATCCTGTGGCATTAGCAATATAGAGTCGGTCACCAAATAATTGGGTTAAAATCCGAATATAAGGTGTTTCACCACACCCAGCGCAAGCATTAGGGTATTCGAAATAAGGCTCAACATGCTGGATGGTTTTGACATCAATACGACTCTGCTGGTGGATGTTTTGCATTGGCAGCGCATTAAACTGGGCAAACTGCTGCTGTTCTTGTTCATAACAAAGCGGCTTACTGACCATAGTCAACGCTTTCTGCTCAGGGTCGCGCTTATCTTTGGCTGGGCAAACTTGCGCGCAGAGTTGGCAGCCAGTGCAGTCATCGGGCGATACTTGCAATGCGTATTGCGCATCTTGTTGATGACGAGAGCGATAAGGCATGGTTTTAAGCGTGGTCGATGTTTGATGTACTTCGTTGGGTTCGAACACCCGAGCACGAATTGCTGAGTGCGGACATATCGAGACACAGTAACCGCACTGAGTGCAGAGATCCGGATCCCAAACTGGTAATTGTTCGGAGATATCTCGTTTCTCTAAAGAAGAAGTATTGGTTGGCCAAATCCCGTCAGCAGGGTAGGCAGAGACAGGTAAATTTCCCCCTTTCCCAGCGAGTAACCATTCCACCAAAGAACCGGGTTGGCTGCGCTCTTTGATTGCAAATGATGTTTGCGAGGTTTGTGCGGTGATGGTGAAAGGTGAGTCGTTTATCTCGTGCGCTGCTGCCTCAATGCACGCGAGGTTACGCTCGATAAGTGCGTCAGGTTTTCCTTGTAATTGCGTTTTGCACATCGCTTGCAGAACCAGTAAAGTTGCACGCTGTTGAGAAGGTTCTTGGCTTGGACTGAGCAGTAAAGTCGCCGCTACTTGCATAGCTACGCTGGCTTTGTTTTTGAGTTGATGCTGAGTGCTTAACTTATCGGCATCGATCGTCACCACTTTGATCTGTTTAGCTTGAATCGTCGATTGCAATGCAAATGGCAGAGAATCCCACAGTGCTTGCCCTATAAGCGATGTGTTGATCAATAGTAGCGCGCGCTGACAAAATCGCTGCGTGATATCGATGTCTTTCAGTAGGCCTAATTGACTGAGCGAAATTAATCTGGCTTGCCGAATCGGGTACGGAGTTTGGATCGGTTGTTCGGAGAGTCGCAAGTGCGTCGTCGTAAGATTGCGTGATTTTTTCGAGTCGTACTCGAACTGAGCATTCACATACCAGTGGTTTTGCTTGCCAAGAGCTTTGAGCACGTTTTTTCCTGCCGAGATGCTACCATCACCACCGTAGCCGTACATCAATACCGTTTGCAGCGCTTCTTCTCGTTCAGGCTGTGAGGTAACGGGTAGGCTAAGATGAGTGACGTCATCATCGATTCCTACCACGAATTCTCTTTTCCGGCCGTGCTCATTTCGCATCATCGCGAAAATGTGCTGTGCATCTTCTGGGAAGAAAGCTTTTCCCGATAAACCATAACGGCCTCGGAATAACTCAATGGGTCGACCACTTTGGTAAATGGCATCAAGCACATCCAGGTACAGCGGTTCACCGCTACTTCCGGGTTCTTTAGTGCGGTCCAACACACTGATCTGCTGTACCGATTCAGGCAAGGCGTTGAGTAATGCTTGAGTCGGAAAAGGGCGATAGAGATGAACGGTGACAACACCGACGCTCTCATCTGGTTTGCTTTGAACGTATTGGTTGAGTGTTTCACTGACCGAGCCAAGAGCGATGATTACTCGTGTAGCTTGTGGATGACCACAGTACTCTACTAAGTGATAGGCACGTCCAGTGAGCTGCGCAAACTCATCCATACAGGTTTGGACAACATCGGGTGCATGCTGTTGATAGCGGTTTTGCGCTTCGCGGCATTGAAAATAAGTATCTGGACCTGCCGTTGCTCCGCGTAAGGTTGGGCGATCGGGCGTTAAGGCGCGCTGACGAAATTCAAGTAATGCGCGATGGGGAAAAAGTTGCGCTACCTGCTCGGTGGTGAGCATGTCTATATTAGTTAAGGTATGAGAGGTGATAAATCCATCAAAAAAATGGACAAACGGTAACCGACTGCGCAGTGAAGCCATGGTCGATATCAACGCCATGTCTTGTGCTTGCTGACCGTTGCTTGCGCATAACATGGCAACGCCCGTTTGCCGAATCGACATCACATCTGAGTGATCGCAAAAAATCGATAGGGCATGGGTTGCGACACTGCGTGTGGCGACATGGATCACGCACGGAGTCAGCTCTCCCACCAATTTATATAAAGTGGGGATCATCAATAATAATCCTTGCGAAGAAGTAAACGTCGTGGCTAATGCACCGCTCATGGCGCTGCCATGCACAACCGCAATGGTTCCCGCTTCAGATTGCATCTCAATTACCTCGGGTGTCTCCCCTAAGATATTGAGCTGGTGTTTTGCCGACCATGCTTCATAGCACTCGGCCATGGTGGTACTTGGCGTTATCGGGTATACGGCAATCACTTCACTTAATTGATAGGCTATATTTGCTACCGCAGTATTGGCATCAGTAATCCAATTCATTACTCTGGAAACCTCTTGTGTTTATCGCAATCGTTGCGACTTACGTCTGAAGATGTATGATTCCGTCACTAAGGTGACAAAATCACGAGAAACAAAGATGGTTAAGACGCTAAACATGGCGCGAGTAAACGAGACACAACGGGTCATCTTATTGATATGCCTGTATGTGTTGGTTACTACGGTGGGCGTGATTTACCGAAAAAATATCTTAGAAACAGACATGGCAATGCTGTTTTTATTGCTCAACATTGTTAGTGCTTCACTACTTCGTCCACGCAATGCATACCTCATGACCATTATGGGCGTCATAGTGTATTACTACTTCTTATTGCCGGATTACAGTTCGTTCCGTTTTAAGAATGCACAGCATGTGATTACTTTTTCGGTGATGGTGTTCAGTGGGATGTTCGCGATCAATATAACACAGTCACAGAGAAAGCAAATACAGAAAAATAAGCACCTCCAGATGCGCCATAAGACCTATTATCAGCTTGCTTGCCACTTGTCGGCACTGCGAACCAGTGAGCAAATTGCGCAGGCGACCGTGCAATTTCTTAATAAAGAGCTGAGCTTGCCGAGCGCGATTTTATCTGCTCACCCTCACTGGCATCTGCTTGCCAAAAACGATTCTTTTCCGTATGCCCAGCTAGAAGAATTTGATGGCCGTCATGTACCTGCGGCCACCACCATTCACTGGCTTAAAGATCGAGAGACAGTATTGGGCGTATTAGTGGTTGAAAAAGATCAACAGGACAAAGTTACCCCGTGGGTCATTTCATTACTCAGTTTGTCACTGGCACGTTCGCAAGCTAACCAAGCGCTTGCGGAAGTGGAAACGGCTAATCAATTAGAAACCATGCGTAGCACGTTATTAGCATCAGTATCTCATGATTTGAAAACACCATTAGGGACGATCATTGGCGTGGCAACGACGTTGACCGATGCGGGGTTGAAGCTGGATCAAGAGGTGCAAGATGAGCTATTGAAATCGATCGCTGAGCAAGGTGAGCGGCTCAATCGTAGTTTAACAAAACTGCTTGATATCACGCGTTACACTAGCGCGGCCCTTGTACCTAAGTTGGATTGGGTCGAACCTGAAGAAGTGCTTGGCAGTGCACTGAGCCGTTTATCTCGACGATTGCGTCACCATCATGTGAATTTAAAAAGTGAACCAATGTTGGTTGAACTCGATAGTTTATTGATTGAACAGGTTATCTCTAACCTGATTGAAAATTCAGCCAAATATACACCTAAAGGAAGTGAGATAGAGATTCAGATAGAATACCGCGATGAGGCGTTTATTTTAACAGTAGCGGACAATGGCCCCGGTATTCCTGAGCAAGAATTAACCCGAATTTTTGAGCGCTTTTATCGCCTCAACCATACCCAAGTCGATGGCACAGGGCTTGGCTTAGCGATATGCCAAGTGATCGTCACCGCACATCACGGTACGATAGTTGCTCGCAACCGTGAAAGCCAAGGTGTTAGTTTTACCGTGGCGATACCATGCCGACTTTACGATTTAAAGGGACTGTATGAACAGTGAAATTAAAATCTTGATCATTGAAGATGAAGCACCGATTCAACGTTTTCTCAACGTGTTGATCAGCGGTTATCAGTATCAAGTCAAAACGGCTGGAACAGCAGAGCAAGGGATAGCCTTAGTCGCAAACTGGAATCCGCATCTGATTTTATTGGATTTAGGCTTACCAGATATGGAAGGTATTGCACTCACCAAAGAGCTTCGGGGTTGGACGCAGACGCCAATCATTGTCATCTCGGCCCGTGATAAGGAATCAGATAAGGTTCAAGCACTTGATGCGGGAGCCAACGATTACTTGATTAAACCATTTGGTAGTGAAGAACTGCTAGCGCGAATACGTGTCGCGTTACGCCAACTGAGCCAACCTCAGCCTCAAGAGTCGGTTTGCTACCAATTCGGCCAGATAGTTGTCGACTTGGCATTTAAGCAAGTGACTAAAAGTGGTGAAGCGTTAAAACTGACCAAAACCGAGTACAATATTTTAAAACTTTTGGTGAGAAATATGGGCAAGGTTTTGACTCATAAGCAAATTTTAAAAGAAGTGTGGGGCAGTAACTACATTGAACATCATCATTATGTTCGTATTCATGTTGCCCAGTTGCGTCATAAAGTGGAAGAAAATCCAGCCCAACCCAAACATATTATTACAGAAACAGGGGTAGGATATCGGTTGGTAGAAGGCGAATCAGACCAGTTTGCGGTTTAGGCTACTTTATAAAATCTTTATATCGAGCCTTGCTATCCATACAGCATCTATACAAAGCGCTTGTTAGACTTAATATCGGTTAAGTACTCAGGCAGAGCCAGCGTGAAATGTTAGTGGGATGTTTTGCGAGATATTGGATTAGTGAGCACGTAACAAATACACACATCTTTAGCCGTTTTGTAAGGAGCGCAAGCTTTTTACATTTATAATTAATTATTCTGTTTTAGGGCTCTTTTGAGCCCTTTTTTTATCTATTGTCAGCGAGGCTCGCTGCTATGCTCATTCGATTACGAACGCCACGGCCATTTGAACCGTGGCGTAAGGCCGCTATAATTGGCTTTCTTCACTGATACGAGGGGCTTTTTGCAGTGAACGTTTACGCATTAACCAACCCACCAGTACCGTTGAGATAGCGATCAACAGTGTCATCAGTGGTGCTAATATCAACGCATGATTGGCTATTTTGGCAAGCTTATCGGGCAAAAGAGAAATACCTAAGCCTGAGCCGACCAAAAACAGAATCCACGCCAGCGCGCTCAGTGGTGAGACGAGCAGGAAGCGTGTTGGTGTTACTGCATTACGCAGCCCCATTACCATAGGCAGCAAAGAACGAACTACCGGCAGAAAGCGCCCCATGAACATGGCCAGTAGCCCATACCTTTGGATCAAGTTATCGGTAGTGCGCCACTGTTTTTCTGAGACTTTGTTGAGCCAAGTTGAGACTAATCGCCACTCTTTAAGTTGGTGGCCTTGATAAAAGGCGATCGCACTGCCCAGCCAACCAGCAAAAACCAGCACGCCAATAATGGCATAAAGGTTGAGTACCCCAACGGCCGCAAGGCTACCACACAGTACAATCACACTATCGCAAGGCAGTGGCGCTGCTGGAATAAATGCACTTTCAACGAAGATAAGTAACCCAATGCAGAGGTAAAGTAACGACAGATCGACCTGTTGTAGCGCAAACAGATCTTGATGCCATAAGGCAGAGAAAATAGACAAAAAAGTATTCATAACAAGCTTCCTCAATCAGTAAATAGTAATAATTGGTCCGATTGAAAAAGGTGTTAAGCGTGGGCGAAGCGTGAATACAGGTTGGAAAATTGCAGTGCTTTACGCACAAAAACGTGAGTTGATTGACCTATATACAGAGAACAAATGACGACAAAGGCAGTGGTACTGAGAGTGTAAAAAAGTAGGGTAGTTTCTGCGCTCGTCTCTTCGTCGTCATCTGAGATTAACCGAAGCCCACTGACTCGTGGCGTTTCATGCCTTGTGGTTAATATTGCCGCATCACGATCAACAAAAAATGGATGACTGGAAAAATGAACATGCTGGATTGTCGTAGAGTCACTCGCCGAAAAGCTTTGTGTAGCATTGAGGTTGAGCGAGGAGAACAGGCTCAATAAGCTAAACAAGAAGGCAAACATCAATGACTGGATCATAACTATCGCGAGGCTACTAAAACTGAGGGTGAGTATGCGGCGTGTCAGCGGTGCGTGTAAAGGAATTTTAGCCCTGGAAAAGCGTGAAAAAGTGAGCAGCGTTGCTGCTCACTCATGATAGTTAAATATTAATGATGCAAATTATATTGCTGCCGCGGTTGAGCTCTCGCTCGCTTTTGCGCGGTTTTTAAGGAAGGCGTAACCAAAGCCAGTCACCGTCGTACCAGCCGCAATCGCGATTAGGTACATCAGTACAGGTGTAATCGCATTTGGGATCAGTAGGACAAATAAGCCGCCGTGCGGAGCCATTAATTTCGCGCCAAACAGCATAGACAGTGCACCCGTTAACGCGCCGCCTGCCATACAAGCTGGGATAACGCGCATTGGATCTTTCGCTGCAAATGGGATTGCCCCTTCAGAGATAAAGCATAAACCTAGTACAAATGAGGCTTTACCCGCTTCACGTTCACCGGCTTCGAATTTGTCTCTGGCAAGGAAAGTCGCAAGGCCCATACCTAACGCTGGCACCATACCCGCAGCCATAATAGCGGCCATTGGTGCGTAAGTTTGCGAAGCAAGTAGACCAACACCAAAGGTATACGCTGCTTTATTAATAGGCCCACCTAAGTCAAAGCACATCATCGCGCCTAGGATTACACCCAGAAGTACGGCGTTGGCTGAGCCCATGTTGTTTAAGAACTCAGTCATTGCAGCCATGATGCTCGATACAGGGCCACCGACGATGTAGATCATCACCAAGCCAGTAAAGAGACTCGCCACAAATGGAATGATGAGGATTGGTTTTAGCGCTTCCATCGATTGAGGTAAGGAGACTTTATCTGCAATGAATTTAGCGGCGTAACCTGCAATGAAACCGGCCACAATACCGCCAAGAAAACCGGCTCCGGTAGAGCTTGCCAACATCCCGCCAATCAAACCAGGAGCAAGCCCCGGACGGTCAGCAATCGAGAACGCAATAAAACCCGCCATGACAGGGATCATTAATGCAAAGGCTGAACCGCCACCAATGGTCATCAGCGCTGCCGCCAATGTGCCTTGCTCTTTAAACGCTTCAATACCAAACACAAAAGAGAGTGCGATGATCAAACCACCCGCGACTACGACAGGAAGCATGTGAGATACCCCAGTCATCAGGTGCTTGTACACCCCTTTTTTCTCTTCGGTTTGATTGTTATTAGACGCTGACGATTGCGTATAAATAGACGCTTGGTTAAACGCGTTGGTGATCTCTTGATCGGTTTTTTTCAGTGCAAGGCCAGTACTGGTTTTGTACAGTTTTTTGCCGTTGAAACGATCGAGTGGCACTTCGATATCGGCCGCAATGATCACCAAATCCGCATCAGCAATCTCTTGCGCCGTGAGTTGGTTTTTCGCGCCCACAGAACCCCGTGTCTCTACTTTGATCTGGTGGCCAAGGCGTTTTGCATGGTTTTCTAGCGCTTCTGCCGCCATAAAGGTGTGTGCAACACCCGTTGGACAAGCGGTGATAGCCACGATTTTTTTAGCGGCTTGCGTTACGACTGGCGCAGACACCGTTTTTGCCTCTTGCTCAGTTAGGATAGTCGCTGCATTTATCGCGCTGTTTAAAAAAGCAACGGGATCAGACGTGCAGGCTGAAATGTCACTTTGGTACACTTTTTTGCCGATAAAGCGGGTGGTATCTATTGGTGTATTACGAGCAATAACCACCACATCTGCGTTGTCGATTTCACTGCTAGAGAGCGTATGGCCTTGAATGATGCTGGAATGACATTCAACCACAGCGGTCCAATTGAGCGATTTTGCCGCTTGTTCAAGCAGCCCGGCAGCAATGATGCTGTTTGCAACGCCACTGGGGCATGCGGTAATAATAGCAATCTTCATAGTTACGACCTTCTGTCCTTATGAGTTAGCGCTTAAGCTAACGGGTTGTAATTGGATTTGTTGTTGTAGGGTTTCGAGTTGTTTTCGGTTTGACATACCCACGCCGACTTGCGTAACAGCTAACGCAGAGAGGGCAGTGGCAAAAGTAAGCAGTTCTGTTTTTTCCATCTGCTGCATGTGTCCCCAGCAAAGGCCCGCGACTAAAGTATCGCCTGCGCCAACAGTGCTAACGACCTGCATACGTGGTGGTTTTGCATGCAGCCATTGATGTTGGTTCAACCACATCACGCCATTTGCTCCCATCGACACCACGATATTTTCAATGCCTTTTTCGGCCAGTTGCGCGGCAGCAGCTTGGCATTGCTCAGGAGTGTGTAGTTCACGCCCCACAAATTGAGAAAGCTCTTCATCGTTTGGTTTAATCAACCAAGGCTTTGCGTCAAGACCCGCTTTGAGGGCATCACGACTGCTATCAAACAGCACTTTTTTACCCATGGAGTGCAGTTTTTCGATCCACGAAGCACATAATGCAGGGGAGATGCCCTGTGGCAAGCTGCCTGCGAGCACAAAATAGTCGTGATCAGCGGCTAATCTCTCGAGAGTGCGTTCGAACTGCTCAATGGCAAGCGGCGTCACTTCAACTCCGGGGAAATTGATGTCGCTCACTTCGCCCGATTTCTCCACCAATTTCACGTTAATACGGGTTGCACCATCAACACGAACAAACTCATCAATTGCGGCCATTTGATCAAATAGCTGACAGAACAACTCTTGGTTATCACGGCCAAGAAATCCGGTCACAGTCACCTTTGCACCGAGATCGCTCAGTACTTTCGCAACATTAACCCCTTTACCTGCGGCGTGAAGTGAACCTTGTTTGACTAGGTTCACTGAGCCAACATTCAGCACATCCAAGCTACCTGTTAAATCAAGCGCTGGGTTGAGCGTGATAGTGACGACTTTATTTGTCATGACTTAATCCTCACCCTTCACCTAGACCAGAAGCAATCGCTTTACCGATCGATTCTAATGCTTGCTCTGCGTCTGGCCCCTCAGCTGAAAACTGAAGCTGGTGGCCATGTTTTACGCCCAGCGCAATGACTTTCATCAGGCTTTTCGCGTTGGCTGTTTTTCCGTCGCCATCTAAGTTAGACACTTTGATATTGGCTTCAAATTTCTTCGCTTCGGCCACCAACATCGCTCCTGGACGAGCGTGCAGACCATGTGCGTTTTTGATTTTGAATACCGCAACCTTGCTTGCTGCGCTCTCATCTTTTGCCGGAGCTTGTTCATTGTCATTGCTGAAGAAAGCCAATAATTGGGCAGCATTCGCATTGAGTAAGGTTTCTTGCTGCTGCTGAAGCACAAGCTGCGTGAGCTTATCCAGAATGTTTTGGTGGGCATTATTACAAGCGGCAATCGCGATCAAGGCTTTGACGTTGAGTTGATTGTATTCACACGCATTGGCGGTTGACACAAACGAAATGCCCGTGCGTTTGACCGCTTTGTCACTGCTGATTAACCACAATCCCTTGCCTAGGTGGGTTGGCTCTTTCGTGACCAGTTCGGCAACAAATTCATTGTCAGCACAGCCGGTATTGCGTAGCAAACCGCCAGCGACGGCGCTCATCTGTACCATATCACTGGCAGGGAAAAGCAGTTGGATCAACGAAGCATCAAAATCAGGCTCAAATTGCACTTCGCCATTGAGGAGTGCAATGACATCATTGGCACTGGACGCTTGTTTCAGTTTCTCTTCAACGCCATCGGCGGACAACACTTGCGTCAGTTGCTTCAGAATGCCCAAATGTTCATCGGATTTCGCTGCAATACCAATCGCGACATAAACGGTTGCGTCGTTACCCCAGTCAACGCCGTTGGGGAAGTGGTGAACAGCAATACCCGTTTGCTTAACCAGTTGACGTGTATCGGTTGTACCGTGTGGGATCGCGATACCATTACCAAGAAAGGTCGAATTCTGAGCTTCACGGTTAAGCATGCCATCGACATAACCTGCTTCGACGAACCCTTTGTTGGTTAGATCAGCTGCGATAGCTCGAATCGCCTCTTGCTTGTTCGTGGGTGATTGGCCCAAAGTAATATTGTTGGAATTGAGTTGCAGCATTTTGGCCTCTTTGCCTTACGGCTTAATTCGTTATCACTTTGAAGTATAGATTTCACCTAAGTGATAGTTTATTAATATGACTTATTCAAGCTGAATCGTTTCAGCTTTTTTCCCAAAAAAATTCAGCAAACCTATTTTTGACGAAAAATGGCGCTGTTCAATTTATTACTCACACTGCTCATTTTTTATAACACTCACATTTGGTGATCTTTACATCGATGAAGTGATGGTCAAATGTAGCCTTAGTTATCATTTTGTAATTTTGCTGAATCCTTTCAGCTTTTATACTGAATCGATTCAGCGTATAATTCAACTTCATCAAGGATCAAAAAATGAGTTCTATGATCCGACGCACAGAACAAGAGTGGTTGATATGACACTAGATGAGATAGCGAAGTTAGCGGGAGTCTCTAAAACCACCGCCAGTTATGTAATCAATGGCAAAGCGCAGAAGTACCGCATTAGTGAAAAAACCCAGCAGAAAGTGATGGCCGTGGTGGATGCTCATAATTACCGTCCTGATCACGCCGCTTCTGCTTTGCGAGCAGGAAATAGCCGTTCTTTTGGGCTCATCATCCCTGATCTTGAGAACACCAGTTACGCGCGTCTTGCTAAATTGTTAGAACAGAACTCTCGCCAAGCGGGTTACCAAATTCTCATCGCCTGTTCGGACGATGACCCGCATACCGAAATGTCGGTGGTGGATGCCTTGGTCTCACGCCGCATCGATGCGCTATTTGTCGCCAGCGCGATTCCTCACGCCAGTGAGTTTTATCTCAAGTTGCAACATTCAGGCACTCCGGTTATTGCGATTGACCGTCCGTTAGATGATGAATTTTTCGCCTGTGTGATCAGTGAAGATTTCAACGCCGCGTTTGAATTGACGCATTCTTTATTAACGCCGGAGATTAAAACCGTTGGTTTGGTCGGTGCATTACCAGAGCTTAATATTTCGCAAGAACGCCAGTTGGGGTTTGAATCAGCGCTGAGAGCGAAAAATCTGCACAGTATCATCGGTTATGGCGCGCACTTTAACCGTGAAGAGGGTAAACGAGTGGTGAATGAATGGATCGCCAATAACAGTATGCCAGATGCGATCGTCGCGACTTCTTACACTCTGCTTGAAGGGATTTTAGATGTATTGTTTGAAAACCCAAGTTTAATGAATCAGGTTAAGTTATCGACATTTGGTGACAACCGTCTACTTGATTTCTTGCCGATTAAAATCAACTCGTTGCCGCAGCAGTTTGAATTGATTGCCGACAGCGCACTCGCGTTGGCACTCAACGCTTCGGCAAAACGTTATCAAGCTGGGATCGAATTGGTGCCTCGTAAACTGAAAGTTCGTATCTATTGATGGCCACTTTTTAGCTTAATTTTTATAAAGTCATCAAGAAAATTCACGTAACCTAAGCTCTGTTTTGCTAGATCTTACGTCGCTTTTCTTGGTTAATCGCGTATTATGAAGCACTTTGATTTTCGGTATTTTTAGGGTTGGAATGAAGCTTCTTCACACCTCTGACTGGCATCTCGGTCGACAATTTCACAACGTTTCTTTATTGGATGATCAGCGCGCAGTACTCAATCAATTGATTGAGTACCTGCAGTGCAATCGGGTGGATGCTTTAATCATCGCCGGAGATATCTACGATCGTTCAGTTCCACCGACGGCAGCCATTGAATTGATGGATGATATAGTCAACCGCGTGTGCAACGAGCTTTCCATCCCCTTAATTATGATCCCTGGTAATCACGACGGGGCGAAGCGTTTAGGCTTTGCGGCCAAGCAGATGCAACACTCGGGCTTGCACATTATTAGCAATTTTGAACAGATGATGCAGCCTGTGGTACTAAAATCAGCCATTGCTGGTGAAGTGGCATTTTATGGTATGCCTTATAACGACCCTGAAGTCGTTCGCCACCACTTTGGAGAGTCCGTAACCAGTCATGATGAAGCCCATCAATACCTTATTGAGAAGATTATATCGCAGTGGAATCCGTCACAACGTCACGTTATGATTGGCCACTGCTTTGTTGATGGCGCTATCGAATCTGACTCTGAACGTCCTTTGTCCATTGGCGGCTCTGATCGTGTCAGTCATCAACACTTTGTACCTTTTGATTATGTTGCGCTCGGCCATCTGCACCAACCGCAGAAAAAGGGGGAAGAGTATATCCGCTACTCTGGCTCTCTAATGAAATACAGTTTTTCAGAGCAGCACCACAAGAAAGGAGCGACCTTGGTTGAATTTGATGAACAAGGTTTTGCCAGCGCCACGCATGTGCCACTGACTGCTCCTCATAGCATGCGTATTATTGAAGGTGAGTTGCTGGAGATCATAGAGCAAGGCAAAACAGACCCACACAACCACGATTATCTGTTGGTTCGTCTTACCGACAAACACGCGATACTGGACCCGATGGAAAAACTGCGTCAATCCTACCCCAACGTACTGCATTTAGAAAAACCGGGCATGTTGGTGGGAGTTGATCAAGCAATGGGGCGTGCACGTTTGGCACGCGGTGAGGTGGATATGTTCCGCGATTTTTTCTTAGAAGCTAAGCAAGAAGCGTTAACCGCAGCGCAAGAGCAAGCGGTGATCGACGTCATTCAAGCACTAAAGCCGGGAGCCCAAGTCTAATGCGTCCAATACAATTGACTCTGCAAGCATTTGGCCCCTTTGCTCATAAAGAAGTGGTGGATTTTACCGCCTTGGGAGCCTCGCCGCTATTTTTGATTAATGGTCCAACCGGAGCGGGCAAAAGTTCACTGCTCGATGCCATTTGCTACGCTTTGTATGGTGAAACGACAGGCAGTGAGCGTACTGGTGATCAAATGCGCTGCGACTACGCGGACCCGCACACGCTCACCGAAATCAGCTACCAGTTTGAGCTTGGCGGGCGAATCTACCAAATTGATCGCTCGCCCGACCAAGAAGTGCCGAAAAAACGCGGTGAAGGCTCAACAAAAAAATCCCATGCCGCGAGCTTGTTTGAATGGGTCGATGGCGAAATGAAATTGCTTGCTAACAAACCCAATCCCGTCGGTAAAGCAATGGTGGAATTGGTCGGTTTAGATGTAAAACAGTTTCGCCAAGTGATGGTCATCCCCCAAGGGAAATTTCGTGAATTACTGACTGCCAACTCCAAAGAGCGGGAGCAAATCTTTGGTCAGTTGTTTCAAACTCACATTTATAGCCAAATTGAACGAGCGCTGTTTGAGAAAGCGGCGGGGATCCGCAAAGCGAAAGAAGAATTTGATCACCAAATTAAAGGCGCATTGGACGTCGTGAACGCAACTAGCGAGTCACACCTTGAAGCGTGCATTGCTGAGCTGTCACCCCAATTAACGGCCGCTCACGCAGCGTACCTAGATGCCCAGCAAAGGTTTGATGCAGCGAGCAGCGAGCAAAAGGCGGCGCAAACCCTTGCTAAACAATTTCAAGAGCAGCGTCAACTCGTGCAACTTAAAGCCGATCACGATGCACAATCGTCAGTCATCGATGCGGTAAAAGCTCAAAGGCATCAAGCCTTGCAAGCTACGCGCTTAGATTCACCCTATTACGAATTACAATCGTCACAACGTCAGTTAGAAGCGGCCAACCAAGCAAAAGTCGAAAAAGAACAAGCGCTTACACAGTCACAACAGCAGTGGCAACAAGCTAAAGCGGCTCAAGAAGACGCGGCAGAAAAAGTCAAAATAGTGCCGAATCTGATGCAACAAATTTATGACTTAAACCTAATCAAAACTAAGCTTGTTGAACGGGAGCATCATCAAAAAGCGCTGCAACAAGCCTTACGTGAAGTGGAGCTCGCGACGCAAAATCGCCACAACTTGCGCACCGCTGTTGAGCAGTTTGAGCAGCAAATTATGCTTAAGCGTCAAGAGTGCGAAAGAGTTAGCCAGCAGTTGGCTGAGTTAAAAGGCCAGCGTTTAGAGCTTGAAACCATCAAACAGCAGATTGATCGCTTATTAAAGCTGCAGCAGCTTGAACAGCGTTTAGCCACAGAGCAAGCTGCACTGAGCTATAGTCAGCAGCAGTTTGAGTTGGCGCAGCGCGCGACATTGGACGCGAAACAGCAAGCCGATAAATTAGAGCTGATTTGGCACACCAACCAAGCCGCCGAGCTGGCTCGAACCTTGGATCAAGGCGACGAGTGCCCGGTGTGTGGCAGTTGCGATCATCCTAAATTAGCGCGTTATACCGGAGAAACGGTGACTAAGGCGCAAGTGCAGCAGGCGAGAGCGATACAGCAAAACAAACTGGCCACAGAGCAAGAAACGCTAAAACAGCAACAGCAACGAGCGACCCAATACGCACGGCTTGAGCAAGAGATGGCAAGTTTGAGGGAGTCATTATCTGGAAATACGCAAAGTTTAGTACAACTGCAGCAAGCTCAAAGCGATCTTGAACATTCCATTGCTCATCTTGAATCGCTCAATCCAGAGCAATTAGCTCAACAATTGGCAAAATTAGAACTGCAGTTAGCACAAGCTAAGCAAAATGCTGAAACGCAGCAGCATAAAGTCGAACAGGCCACCCTGACGGTTGCCAAAGAGCAGACCGAAGTTTCTGCCTTAAGCCAAGGGATCCCGGAGTCGTATCAAGACAGTTTGCATTTGAACGAATCTTTAACCCAGTTAGAGCTGCAATTGGCTAATCTCAACCGTTTAGATGCGGAAACCAATGCGCGCTTCAATCAAGCGAATGCCGATTTTTCTGGTGCGAAAGCGGCGTTAGCGGCGGCGGTCGAACACCAGATACATTGGCAAAATGCGTTTACGCAGTCACAGCAGCAGTGGCACAGTACGCTGATTGAGAGCCAGTTCGACGATACTGAGCACTATTTACAGGCACGTTTATCTTCACAGCAGATCGAGCAGCTTGAAAAGCAGATCAAACAATTTGACGAAAGAAGTACGACGTTAAACGCTCAGCTTCAAACATTAGCCAGTGAGCTGAGTGAAAAAAGTGAGCCCAATCTTGCTGAGTATGCAAGCGCGGTCGAGGCTGTAGCCATGTTACAGCAAAGCGCATTGGATCAATGGAGCACGTTACGGTCTAAAATGGATGCCTTAGCCAGTGTGAAAGAAAAAATCGCTATTTTACATATAAAAAATGAAGCCTTAGAGCAAGAGTATCAAATATTTGGGACTTTAAGCGATATCGCCAACGGCAAAACAGGCGCTAAAGTGAGTTTACACCGCTTTGTTCTTGGCGTGCTGTTAGATGATGTGCTGATCCAAGCCTCAATGAGGCTGCAGATCATGAGTAAGGGGCGTTATCTGCTCAAGCGTAAAGAAGATCGCGCCAAAGGTAATGTGGGTTCAGGGCTTGATCTGATGGTCGAAGATGGCTACACCGGAAAATGGCGAGATGTGGCGACCTTGTCAGGTGGTGAATCTTTTATGGCGGCATTGTCATTGGCGCTGGGTTTATCGGATGTGGTGCAATCATACAGCGGCGGTATTAAACTGGACACACTGTTCATCGATGAAGGTTTTGGCAGTTTAGATCCTGAGTCATTGGACTTGGCGATTCAAACCCTTGTCGACTTACAACAAGGAGGCCGAACGATCGGCATCATTTCTCACGTGAGCGAGCTGAAAGAGCAAATAGCCTTACGCATTGATGTCGATGTGGCGAGAAATAACGGCAGCTCAATAAGACTTGTTGCATAATGAATGGGAATGTGGTCTATCTTGTGCTAGTTATTAATAGGTATGGCGTGATGAGTGTAACTGACTTCGACGCTTTCAAAAAAACAGGTTATACACAGTCAGGTTATGCACAATTATGATTATAAAAATGAATGTATCAGTTTGGTAAGGTTACATGGACGTAGTAAAAAAAATATACCAGTACGCTGAGCCGAACCTCACCCTTGTGGGATGGATGGGGTTCATTGGTTTTCCCCTTTATTATTACGTGTGGACTTATCTCTTTCCACAACCTTATGAAAGTATGGAGTTACGGGCGATTTGCGCCATTTTATTTGCGGGGATTATTTTTCGCAATTCAACGCCGAAACATTTACAGCACTACTTACCTTACTATTACTTGTTTTCAATAGGATTTTGTTTGCCATTCTTCTTTGGCTACATGATGCTGATGAACGATTGGTCAACGATCTGGGCGATGTCGTTCATGGCGTCTATTTTCCTCCATATCCTCTTAGTCCACGAAACAAAAGTCATGCTGATTCAAGCCGCTATTGCATTAGCATGTGCTTACTTTGTGACTTATGGCGTAATGGACGCGGAACTGCGAGTGATGGTGGAATGGCCGTACGTACCGATTTTTCTATTTACTTACATTTTTGGCAACCTGTTCTATTTTCGTAACCAAATTGAACATGAAGCGAAGGTGTCGATTGCCAAGTCTTTTGGCGCAGGTATTGCGCATGAAATGAGAAATCCATTAAGTGCGTTAAAAGCGTCAATTGAAGTAATGGGTTCAGTATTGCCCAATCCTACTGCATCCAAATCAGAATCTTATACGCTACCGTCTAAAGATTTAGAGCTGATTGCTGGGCTATTAAGAGATGCTGATGAAGTCATTCGCTCCGGTAATGAGACCATTGATTTGCTGTTAACCTCGATTGATCAAAATAGGGTCTCAACATCGACCTTTAAAAAGCATGCTGTAAAGCCTGTTATAGAAGAGGCACTGCGCAGTTTTTCTTATAAAAGACCAGAAGACAGGCAGGCAGTGACTCTTAAGGTGGTGGATGACTTTGATTTTTTAGGCAGCAGTACACTGTTAAAATACGTGCTCTATAATCTACTCAAGAATGCGTTCTACTATCAAAATAACGATATGTTTAATATCCATATCACCTTGAAATCAAGTGAGAATTGCCACCAAATTACAGTGAAAGACAATGGTGTTGGTATTGAACCTCATTTGCTAGACGATATTTTTAAAGACTTTTATACCTTCGGTAAAAATGGCAGCTATGGTCTGGGGTTACCCTTTTGCCGTAAAGTAATGCATGCTTTTGGAGGGGATATTATCTGCCGTTCTGAACTTGGAGAGTGGACGGAGTTTACCTTAACGTTTCCCGAGTATGATTCGCAAGCCGTCGCTAATATTAAACTCGATCTAATGAAGGCGAAATCTCTGCTTTATATTGGCAAAACGAGCATAGTGAATCGTTATCTCAGTGAGAAATCGTTCTATCTTGGTTTCCAGCTTAATGTCTTAGAGCCTGAGAGTGCTTTGCGTCGAGAAGAGTTTGAATTTGAGTTTGATCTGATCTTTGTGGATCTGCAAACGTTGGATGAAACGCCGGATTACTTAACCAAACTGGAACCTAAACTGCATTTTACACAAGCAAAAGTTTGCTATTTATATGACCAAAATCAGCGTTACGCGCTGACGATGGAGCGTCATTTAACCATTTACCCAATTGAAAAGCACAAATTGTTATTGGATGGATCGGCGATTATTGATGAACTACTCTTTGAAACGGAAGAGCTTATTGCCGATAAAAATGTTATCCCGTTAAAACAATATGATTATGAAAAACGAATTTTGTTGGTCGATGATAACCACTCCTTACGTAGCTTCACCGCTCTGTTGCTAGAAAAGCAAGGGTATGAAGTACTGCAAGCGAGCGATGGGGAATTAGCATTACAAATGTTGGCCAATAACTCAATTGACTTGGTGTTAATGGATATTGAAATGCCGATTATGGATGGTATTTCGGCCACTTTATCTATCCGTTCATCCACCGCTTCTTACAGTAAAGTGCCTATTATTGGGCACACGGGTGACAATAGCCCTTCAACGATAGAAAAAATCCGTACATCAGGAATGAATGATTACGTTTTAAAACCAGCGGATAAAACGCTATTGTTAAAAAAATTAAGTCACTGGATTTAATAACCCTAGGTAAACCCTAGGGTTATTCCTTACCTTATCCTTCTTATTTGAGATTGTACCATTGGTTTAGTATGTCGATGCGTGACTTACTTGAAATAGAGACTGCTATCATTTTGGGCCCTTTCACACACAGTTAATATGGTATCAATTTGTGAGTCAGTGACATTACTATTTAACGAAAGCCGAATAATGTTTTTATTCTTTGAAGTGGCAGGCCTGCAAAAAACAGCACCAAATATTTGATTCTCTTCTAAATAATCGCGAACTTTTTCTGTATTTCGTTCATCTCCGGTTTCTAGCGCTATGATTTGGGACTCACTTCGTACGCTTAGCCCTATACTATTTAGTCCACGACGCAGTGTGTGTGCATTGCGGTGCAACTGAGTTCTTTTAGAATCGGCTGATTTGATAATGTCCAATGTCGCTTCTAACGCTTCGACTTCATAAGGCAAAATAGTTGAACTAAAAATAGCGGGATAACCCACAAAAGGGATACAGTGATTCACATTATTATTCGCCCAAATAGCGCCAGCGCGATACGCGAATGTTTTTGCAAGGCTAGCTGTAATAAAGTCAACCTCTGCTGTTAACCCTAATTCACTGACAAGTCCTGCACCTTTTTCGCCATGTGTGCCAAGTGAATGCGACTCATCAACTAAAATGGCGCATCCATACTCTTTGGCGATAGTGACCAAATCGGTGAGTGGTGCAATCGTACCGATAGTGCTGTAAATCGAATCAACCACGATGAGCCCTGGGCCGTGTCGAGCGATCAGTTTTTGTAAATGATCACAATTATTGTGCATGAATGGGTGAATATTGGCATTAGCATAGCGAGCACCTTCCCACATTGACATGTGAGCAAAAAAATCAATGTAGACGTTACTTTGTGGCCCGCACACGGCTTGCAACAAGGCTGTATTAGCATTCCATCCTGATTGAGAAAGAAGGCAACTATCAAAGCCTACAAATTCTGCAAATTTCGTTTCTAATGAAGGTTTAGACTCTTCATCTTGTAGAAAAATAGCGGACATAAAAACACTATCATGTGTTTTATCGATGGCGTTTTTCAGCCGTGCTTTAATTAATGGATGATCAGCCAAGCTTAAATAATCATTACTTTGTAACACTATGTCGTTTTTTGTTGGCCTTTTCCCTAGGACTAGGTGTTTTCCGTTAGCATTTGCATTAATCAAATCATTGATAAAATAGTCAATTCTAGATTGTATAGAAGCCGGTAGTTCGTGTTTCCACTTACGTGAATTCATGGTTATATCCTTTATATGTTTTTAATTAAATGCCAGCTGACAAAGGATATATTGAATATTAATTTAAAATTGTCACGAATGAGTTTTTATTATTTTGGCTGCTATTGCAAATTAAGGTATAGTGTCTTTTGTATTGTTCGTCATTGCCTAGGCTTATCC